>JACQOU010000246.1 GCA_016207775.1 Deltaproteobacteria bacterium | reverse complement strand
GGAAAGAGGGATTGCTCGCAAGGTTCGGCATGTTGTTAATCGATATAAAGAGATGACTGAGAACGTCTTGTATGCTGAAAAGTTGGATTTAGTCATCTGGCCGGAAACTGCTCTGCCGTTTAATCTGGATAGCCCTGGAGCTTTTCCCCAGGAAATACGGGAGACGGTAGATCGTTGGAGGATACCGTTAATTACCGGTGGGTATGCTGCTGGATTTGATCGTTTCCTTAGTGATTATAACGCGGCTTTTTACCTGGAGCCCAGTTCGAATGTCCCGAAGATTCAAATTTACAGAAAAAATATTCTCCTTGCATTCGGCGAGTACATGCCATTTGGAGAAACCTTTCCCTGGCTGTACCGCGCTTTTCCGCAAGTATCGAACTTCATGAAAGGGAAAACTCAAGAGCCTTTTGAAATGCACGATGGAACGCGGTTAGGAGTCACTATTTGTTATGAAGCCATTGTTCCAGAGTTTTTCAGAAAGGTTGTGCAAAATGGGGTCCGTGTTGTGATTAATTTGACGAACGATTCATGGTTTGGACCCACCATAGAGCCCTACCAACATGGTGCACTCTCAGTTTTTAGGGCGGTTGAAACCAGGCTACCCCTCATCCGTGTCACCAATACAGGAGTGTCTTTTGTCGTCGATATTTTAGGCAGATTAAGTAAGATGACGGGCGTCTATGAGCCGGGGATTTTGGTAGAAGAAGTGGCTATTCCCTCTTCAGCTCCTCAGACTGTTTATGTACGATTTGGAGATTGGTTTGTAGGCGTTTGTGCACTTATTTTAACGGTCTTTATTTTCATCGGGAGAAGGCAGCATGCATCCGTATCTTTTTGATTGGGTGGTTGGTGGGCACCATCTTCGACCACCCAGTTATGGTGTCATGCTCGCGCTGGGATTTTCACTGGGATATTTTGAGGCATTGAGGAGAGCGGCCAAACTTGGCGAGAATCCTAGGCATATCGAAAACCTTTTTCTGATGCTCGTGCTAGGTACTGTGGTGGGTGCGCGTCTCTTTCATGTGGTCTTTGAGGAGTTTCCGTATTACCTTGCGCATCCTGCAAAGATTTTTGCTGTGTGGGAGGGCGGCTACACTTTTTATGGCGGCCTAGTGACCGCTCTTTTTTTTATGTACCTATACTGCCGACGAAAAAAGCTGGACTATTTGCAATTTATGGACATTGCGGCCCCTTCCACGGCGATTGGGCTTTTCATGGGCCGGCTGGGGTGTTTTTTTGCTGGTTGCTGCTGGGGTCGCCCCACAACCGTGCCGTGGGCGGTCACGTTTTCAAATCCTGAATCGTTTACCAGCGTTCATCATCTGACTGTGCATCCCACTCAACTGTATGAGGCGTTCGGAGCTGTTGCCGTGCTGATTTATCTTCAATGGCGTTTTTCGCGCCGTCGTTACCTGGGTCAGCTCTTTTTCCACGGTCTTATTGCTTACGCGGTTCTTCGGTTTCTGGTGGAATTTTTTAGAGGTGATGATTACCGTGGTTTCATTTTTGGTCATACACTAAGCTATGCTCAGTTTGTTTCTTTAATGATATTTCCTCTTGCAGTAGTGGGAATGTTTTTGTACTCGAGAGTGAAAAAGCGCAACGGCTAATCTATACTCAACTAAAGCTGGAATGCTATTGAGATGACGGTGCGAAAAATACTGAATCGCACCGTTGGATCCATGTCGAGTTTAAACAGGCGATCGAAAGCAAAACCAAGTCCAAGTTTCAGCGACCAGGGCCGGACAAAGAAATTATAGGTCAATCCAAATGAAATACGATTTTGATCGCCACCTACTCTACCAAGTAATCGGTAACCGAATTCCACCCAAGGTACAAAATAGTGATAGGCCCATAGAACAACATGGGGTTCTAAAAGCACGCTTTGATGTACATATCGACGAATATCTGAGGTGAATGGATTAACGGTGAAACCACACTGGTTCAGAAGAATGTCTAGGCGCATAATGAACGGGTCGCCCAGCATATGGTTTCTGCCAGTGGCGTGAAAACGCAACCCTAAACCGGCTCGTGTAAAAGTGAAAATATTGGCTGGATCACTTGAGTGGAGTGAACTCAACGCAGTTCCTTTTAAAAGAAAAGTATCGGAAAACGAAAACGTAGCATCGGCACCGACAAAGACATTGGAGTAGCTATCTCCCATGTCGTTGCTGTAGTTGTAGTAGCCGATGTCGGCCTTAGGTTCTAATTGTACGCCGGGCAAATATTTATGCTCAAGCAGTGATAGCCCTTCGATGGCTTCAAAACGATTCGGAGTTCCTTCATAAAGTTTCTGGTCCTTGTATAAGTCGACCCGGTAGGTATAGCTGTCACGAGCGAATACTCTTTGAGCCACTTCCCGCCAATCAACGAACTGCGGCGGAGATCCAAAGCGTCGGAGCTGGCCCACTAACCGCTCTTGGCTATCCCGAATCGTTAGCCTCCAGCCGTCGAAGGGTTCATCAGGGGAATATTGGATCCGAAAAGTGAGCTCAGCATGTCGTTGAGAGTCCAGGTCCAGAATATCTACCGGGGTCCCGCGTGAGTAGAGTTGCACGAAAGCAGCTTTTTTGAAACCGCCGGTGAAACCCAAGGCACTTTCCATCACCTGATTGCCTTCTTTTACTCTGAATCGGATAGTGGGCGGAATTTTTTTCCAATGTGTGAGAAGCCGAAACTCAACAATTTTCCCCCCTCCAATAAGCTTCACCGGTGTCGGAGAAGCATGCAGAGGAACCTCGAATCGTACTTCAAACTTATCCCTGGTCAGAGGAACTTTTTGAACCCCGATTTGCAATTCGTAACCGTTTTTTACGGTACCGAATAGAAAAATGTAAGGCGGGCTAGCCTGAGATAAATAGAGAAGCGCACCACTGTTTCGATCAAAACGGATGAGATCAGTGGGTATTTTGTCGAGCTGAGCAAATTCAAGATAGTCTTTAGCCTGGAGTACTTCGAATAGGGATTCAGTGGGAGACTTTTCAGTGTCCGGGGTGGTGGGTTCAACGCTTTCACGGATGTCTCGGAGCTCTTTTCTGACGTTCTCTGGATCGGTTGTTTGCCACGTCGTGGGTTCGGAATCGGTTTTATCAGTCTGCGACCCAGCACAAAGCGAGTGGCAAAATACTGTAAATATTAAGACAAGGCCGATCGCACTCTGTTTCATCTGATTGAGTTTTTCCTTATTCTATCATGGAAATCTCTGGACGTTCCCCTTAGAATGACTAGTCGAATGATGACTTTTTTCCATCGCTTGCTTCTGATGCTGGATGCAGAAGTGGCGCACACTTTAGTGATTACCCTGCTGAAGGGCTATCAGTGGCTGCTTTTCAATATACTGCGAAGGCGGATGCCTTCTCTTAACAAAGGCTGTTCTTTGCCTGTTTTTTCGAAGCTAAACTTTAGGAATCGCCTTGGCTTGGCGGCAGGCTTTGACAAAGGGGCCGAGGTATTTGCTGCGTTGGCTCAGCTAGGCTTTGGTTTTATCGAAGTCGGCACGGTCACGCCCAAGCCTCAAATAGGCAATCCTAAGCCACGTTTATGGAGGCATCCACCCGACGCACTGATTAATCACATGGGTTTTAATAACTGTGGCCTGCCACGGTTTAAGAAAAACATTGAGAAGTATCGTCGATTTGTGCCGGGAGTTCCTCTCTTTGCAAACATTGGGAAAAATTTCAATACATCTCTTACAGAAGCGATCAAAGACTATCAGGCCTTGCTGCAATCGCTTCGACCGTATGTCGATGCCTTTGTGATTAACCTAAGTTCGCCTAACACACCGGGCTTACAAAGCCTACAAAGCACTACTTTCCTTGATCAGATAGCTGCAGTTGCGCCAACTGACTTGCCCATCTTGATTAAACTCTCTCCAGATTTGGACAATAAGACATTGTTGGAATTGTATGCTCAGGTCAATGCAACCAAGAAATTCAATGGTGTCGTGGTTGTGAATACTTCGGCGAGGCTTGCGCAATCTTTGTACCAGGCACCGCAAGGGGGTCTATCAGGCCGGCCCCTATTCGAACGAGCGCTGGAGTGCGTGGCACTGGCCCGAGGGGTTCTCAAATATCCAAAGATAATTGTTGGGGTTGGGGGAGTTTCAAGTGCGGAAGATGTGCTGAAGATGCGGAAGGCTGGAGCGGACTTAGTCGAAATTTATACCGCCCTGATTTACAGAGGCCCTCAAATATTGAGAGAATTATCGTCTGTTCTTGAGCGCTTACCCAGTTGAAAGTGTGACTGCGCCGCTTGCTTTTTGTCGTACAATGGCGAGGTTGGTAATACCAACGATTGGATCGTAAAGTAGAGGATTGGCCATCACTTTGAGGAAGTTCTCATGCTCCGGGTGGGAGTCATTCCAGACGCAGCGGTCTTCATATTGTTGGGTGGACCAAGTGCCAAAGTTTACCAACATGCTCAGTTGACAACTATCGGCGCCGACTTTTTTCCCCAGCCGGATAAAATCACAAATTCCACGGTAATTTTGGCGCTGAACTACCATATTTATGCTGAAAAAATCAAATAGCTTCAATTGTCGTTTCTGTCCGATAAATTCCAAATTCTTTTGCAGTAAGCTCCAATTTCCACCCGGTCGAAGTTTGGCGTAATCTTCCTCGCAGCCTGCATCAACGGAAACCGAGATAACGCCAAGGTTTTGATGGATCCCGGACATTTTATCCCACATGAGAGGTGTAAGTAAGATTCCGTTAGTCCAAATTTCAAACCTGAGATTGGGAAATTTTGTTCCGTCAGTTGATATCAGTAACGGCCGAAAGAGGGGTGACACGAAGGGATCACCGCCTCCTGACATGGCCACTGTCAATCGATGTTGATGCGGCTTGTTAAAAATATAGTTCATTATCCGATCATGAATAGGTCGAAACCTTTCTGCTGCCCCAACGCCATTCACGGGAGTGGTCCTGCAACTGGGACACCAAAGGTTACAGGTTGGATCATAGGAAAGGACCAACCTCGTCGGCTCTAATTCGTTAATCTGTTCATTTTTCAAAATTGCCAGCATTCGGGGATCGGTTACTTTATCCCGCAAAGGAAGTTGTCCTGATTCTATCAAAGAACATCGGGTACGATTACAGAAGCGAAAAGAACCATCTAAGATCGAGCGTCTAACTGCCTGTGCCTGTTCCGAGTTAAATATTTCTAGATGCTTGCCCGGTTTACTCCCGTTAGCGTAGTTCGTCCAAGGTTATAGGTGCTTTCGCAGTTGATATTCCCAATAGCGTTTGGAATGCTGCCATTGGGGTGTTGCGTCTGTTAAACCG
>JACQOU010000218.1 GCA_016207775.1 Deltaproteobacteria bacterium | reverse complement strand
TCATTATTCCAAACATTGTTCAGGTGAAGCTGCTACTCGGGCAAAAAGTGGGCTCGGATTTGGAGAGTATGGGCGTTAACGTGGGTCGCCAGCATGAGAGTGTGGCGGAAATCGAAAGAAAGGTTCGTTTCCCCTCGTGGACGAAGGTCATTGAGAGCAGCCGGCAGGCGTTCTACCAACTGATCAGAGGCTATGCGCTGTCTGCGGAAGGACAGGCGAGTGCCCCAAAGGATGTGCAGTGGGTGCCTGCAAGCGATAAATGGGAGGACTCGGTACCGCTCGGTCAGTGGGTAGCATTCTACCGGGCAAAGTACCGTAGGGAAATGCAGCGAGCTGCCGGGCTTATACAATGGTGGAAAGCCGAATTCGAGCGTCTGGATAATGAAGAAAGAGCACTGGCAAACGGTGAAAAGGGAGTGGGAGGCAGCTTGCCTCCAGTATTTCGTGTCCTTCCCGATAACGGATCGCTGCACCAGATTGCTCGGCTGCTGAACCGTGAACTGCTTTCCAATGTGGCATGGGCGAACGTGAGTGCGCATTATCCAAAGGCTCCGCCAGAGGTAAAACATCGGATTGCATCCCGAACCTACATTACCGGTAAACAATTTTACGAGATGTTCAGCAACTTCAACTATGGAGACCCCTTCGATCCCAATCAACTTTCAATCGGTATTAAAGCGCGCAAGTTGATGGAAGGAACAGGGCTATACGAAATTCTGAAAAGTGATCCCGTAGGAATGGCAAAGTGGTGGGATCAAACATTCGGAAACATTCATCAAAGAAAGCAGGCAATTGAACTTGCTATCAATTACCTTTTATATCAGTTTCCGGCACTCACGATGAAGGTTTCGAAAGATCGGGAGTATTGGAAAGATTATGACGACAGTCAGTTTGCGCAGGCCATGGAGCAGTTTTTGGAATCAGCTGTCCAGGAATTATCCAACTTATCGTCCCTTGATTCATCAAAGAAAATACTCGACCGGGTCATTCCCAATATCGCTTTGATGGATACTGTTTTGAAATACCATCCCGATCAGAAGCTGACTCTTTGCGAGGAATACGAAAATAAGGCGGCAAGCGAGAACCGCTGGCAATGGTTTATCGACGGCGGAAGCGCATTGGCCTTGGTGATGGTGCCCTTGTTTTGGCCCGGTAGTATCGCACTTGCCGGAACGATGATTTATATCTCCAATGAGCGTGTGGAGCAGAAGGTTTCCGTTTATGATCACGCCTCAATTTTTAATTTTGCTTCAGGTGCTCAATTGCCTTTTGAGCAATTCGCTGAAAATCCCTACCAGCTTCGCGAGATGGAACTGGGACTGCAGGACGCGGTTTTAGAACATTATTTTCTGGTAGCACAAAATGCATTAGCGGGTGTCGGCAGCGCCTCACGTGCAGCGCTCCAGCTCAAACGTTTAGGAGCGTTTAGATACTTGGCCAAAGCTCCGACGCGCATGCGGCTTGCGCTCGGTTCGCAAAACATAAAAGCGATGAGTGAGCTTGCGGCACCTTTTCAAAAAGTTGGCTCTGCGCTTCGAACTGTGAACGCTCGGCTTGGCCTATTCCAAAAATTTAGATGGTACCGCTCTGTTCCCATTGGGCAAAGACTTGCGTTTGCTCCTAATACCTTTGAGCATCAAATGATTGCAGTGCTTTCCGGTCCGGTTGAGGTCGCTCTTAGAACCCTTGCTCACCCGCCCATTTTGGGCCGTGGAGGAGCGTTGGCCTGGCAATCGGCTTTGTTCACCAGTGCGGTGGCACCTGCTATCGGCTACGCATATCACGTACATAGTACAGCGGGTTTGCGGGCTCTGGAAAAGATAGAAGCTACCCCAAAATATTATGGCCATTTTATCGAGGGAGCTTATGACGGAACATTTTCTCTTCGCGATGCCGTTGATTTTGTTCGTGAAGGCAAAGAAACAAGCCGAAGATACCACGACGAACTCAGACGTATTACGGGTACCGACAATATCCCTGTAAAGATCCAGCTTATCGAAGTGCTGTTAGAAAGACTGCATGTAGAACAAAAAAATATACAGGGCACAAAGGCCGATCCAATTTTTGTGAACGACCTTGAATGGGCGATTTCCTTTTATCAGCAATGGCAAAACCAACTAAAACAGCATACGCAGAGATCGTCTTAGTGACCCTGGAGAATTCCATCCGCTGCGTGCATGGCCATCGCCATGATACTGTGTTGAGGATTGACTCCCGTGTTTGAAGGAAAGGTGCTGGCATCCACGATATACAGACCGCGTGTGCCATGAACCTTGAATTGCGGATCGACGACCGAGATTTTTGGATCCGTACCCATCCGACATGTGCCAAACATGTGTCCGATACTGAAGAAAAAATGCTTTGGATCCAAAGGCAATTGCGCCAGCCGTTCGATGTCCTGGCGGTTCTTTAAAATGGTTGGAATATTTTGGGGTCCGTGGACTGCTGGGTAGATAGGCGTAGCACCGAGATGGATCAAAAGTTCGCTCAGTTTCCGTAACGCAAGCCTTGCGCGCTCAAGGTCAGTAACACTTGGTTGGAATGTAATATTAGGGCGACCTGCGAATCCCGGTGCGACCGTCCCTTCGGCTGACGAACGGATGCTGCCCATCCAGGTTCCTACTTTGGAAGAGTTTTTAAGAAGTTCTATGAGTTCGCCTCCCACCAAAGGTGATCTTGCGGCAATGAGTTCAAGCGGAGTCAGTTGCGTTGCAAGTTTGATCCCTTGGGATTGAAACTCGTAGATCTCTAACCCTTGCGCAAATCCCTGCACTTCAGAGCATGCCCTATCAAATAATCCGGCAATTCCCACTCCCAAGTGGCATTGGAAATGCCGGCCGATGTGGGGATGGGTAAACCCACTTCTTTTCATAATCAGAGGAGTTTGTGTGGTGCCCGCAGCAAGAATGACCGCCTTTCTCGCTCGAATGTGTTTCAAACGCTTTTCGAATTTGCACAGCACCCCGACGGCGGTGTTATTCTCCATGCAAAGTTTAAGGACTTTGTGGCGGGCGCGTATTCGACAACCCGCACGCATGGCTTGTGGAATGTAGGACCGTTCCATGGAAAGTTTGCCGCCACTCGGACATCCTTGCAGGCACCGACCTGTTTGCTTGCAGAAAGGCGCATTTCGTTTCATGGGTCCATAAGCCCAGCCAAGTTCTTTGAGACTTGTGGCAACACGAAGTGAGGGAAGGGTAGTCCCGGTATTTGAACGGATCGAGAGATCTTTTTCGATTCGATCCGACCAATCTTGAATCGAAGCGTAGGGTATCCCGTCTGCAATGCCTTTATCTTCACACCATTGGCTATGAATTTCTTGAGGAAAGCGATGAACGATAGCGCCATTGATAACCGTTGACCCACCGACGCAGCATCCCTCCAGCACAACCGCCAGAAACCCCTGTCCATGAGCAGTTTGAAAACCGAAGTCTCTAAACAAATTGGCAATGGCGTCGTACACCGTTTCAGTAAAATCCGATTTGCGATGCCAGCCGCCTTCCTCCAATAGCAAAATATCTGCGCAGCCTTGAGCAAGCACGACGGCACAACTCGCCCCTGCGGCTCCCGAGCCAACCACAACATAATCGGCTTCCTCATCCCATTGAAATTTGCTTGCCATGATGGATTTCTGACCGTTCTTCTTTCAAACACGATTTGGTTTCTGGAAACCGAAAGGTAGCGACCATGGCGTGTCCCCTGACTCCGTAGGCGATCATCCGAAACCAAAAGTGTTTTGAATGGATTAGTTTTTCAAGCATTCTATCTTTGTCCCGTCTTGGAAGCGCTGAGAATAAAGATAATTTTCCAATCATCAACGGCGGCAGAAAGAGAATAATCAGCGCGGCAATCGTGTGCGCTGCGGCAACATGAGAAGGAGCGTGCTTCCAAAGATCCACAAGATAGCTACCTGCGCCGCGAGTATCAGGGACAGGAACAAACGCTCCGTACACCGAAATTCCAAGCCATTTCAAGAAAGGGGAGCCCCATTTTAACAACATGCGCAGCGCCTTTGTGATTACGTTGTTCATTCAATATCATAACTGTAAGCAGCTTCAGTTGCTATCTGTTAAGACGCCGAAACATCCAGAACGCTTCATCCTCGTGTTCTGCGCCTCGGAGAGTTTTTGTGTTAAATACATTGCGGTGTAAGAAGCCGCGCCCAAGATTAGCAAGTCTCAGGCGTAGCGCCTGGGGGATTATTTAACGCAATTCTATTGTCGTGATGAGCCTGGTGATGTTGGAAACATGCAAGGCGCAAATTGTCAGCGGTATTTGTTCCGCCTTTTGCAACTTCTTTAATGTGATG
>JACQOU010000212.1 GCA_016207775.1 Deltaproteobacteria bacterium | reverse complement strand
GTTTTTTCCTAATCTAGATCCGGACTCACGAACTTTCAAACTATGAGAAAACAAAGATACATCGCTTATTTTTCCATGGAAATCGGACTGGATGTGAATATTCCCACGTATTCAGGGGGACTGGGAATATTGGCGGGCGACACCATCCGGTCAGCGGCCGATGAAGAAATCCCCATGGTGGCGGTAACGCTACTGCATCGAAAGGGATATTTCTTTCAAAAATTAGATGAGGTCGGCGCCCAAATCGAACAACCGGTCGATTGGAAGGTTGAAGATTGCCTTCAAGAAGTGCCGGGTCGCGCTTCCGTAATCATTGAAGGGCGAGAAGTGCTGCTTCGGGCTTGGAAAACAGAAGTGCGGGGCATTTCAGGCGGCGTGGTTCCGATTTTCTTTTTGGATGCCGACTTACCCGAAAACACAGAGCCAGACAGAACGTTTACGCATTACCTATATGGTGGCGATGCCCGCTACCGGTTATGCCAGGAAGTCATTCTTGGGATTGGCGGCGTTCGCATTCTGCGCGCTTTAGGATACAAGTACATTGTCAAATACCATATGAATGAGGGGCATGCCGCTTTTCTGGGTGTCGAACTCATGAATGAAGTGCTGCAAATCAGAAAGCGGAAATTATTTTCTGACTCTGATATTGCAAAAATAAAAAGCCGCTGCGTGTTCACCACGCATACGCCCGTCAGTGCCGGACACGATCAATTCCCACGCGACTTAGTGGAGAGGGTTCTGGAAGGCGGAAAAATTGGTGAATTGAAAGATCTGCTGTTTCACGAAAATGTACTGAACATGACTTACCTCGCGCTGAAATTTGCGGGATATATCAACGGAGTTGCCAAAAAACACGGCGAGATTTCAAGGCACATGTTTGGCACTTACAGCATCGATTCCATTACAAATGGAGTCCATGCGGCCACATGGGTTTCACCCCGTTTTCAGCCTCTTTTTGATCGTTATATCCCCAACTGGAAACAGGACAATTTCAGCCTGCGATACGCATTGAATATTCCCCGTGAAGAAATTTGGGCGGCACACGAAGAAGCCAAGGCTGAATTACTCAAACATGTGAACCGGATAACCAACGTTGGTATGAACAATAAGGTACTGACCATTGGCTTTGCCCGAAGAATCACCCCTTACAAGCGGAACGATCTTCTATTTTCCGACGTAAAACGCCTCATGAAGATTGCAGAAAAAGGGGGGGGCCTACAACTGATATTTTCCGGGAAGGCCCATCCTTGTGATGTCATGGGCAAGGACATGATCCGTCGCGTCGTGGCTGCGATGGGTGAAGCTTCCTCTCAAATCAAAGCAGTGTATTTGCCTAATTATGACATTATTCTTGCCAAACTTCTCACCGCTGGCGTGGATGTTTGGCTCAATACTCCTCAGCCCCCTCTTGAAGCTTCAGGCACTAGTGGTATGAAGGCCGCACTCAACGGCGTGCCTTCACTGAGTATTCTGGATGGCTGGTGGCTGGAAGGATGCATCGAGGGAGTGACAGGGTGGGCGATTGGAACTATTCCAAACCCCGATTCGGCAAAAGATCCCGCTCAAGATGCCCAGCTGCTCTACGATAAGCTCGAGACCGGAATTGTTCCTTTATACAATAACGATAGAAATCGCTATATCGACATCATGCGCAATACCATTGCCCTCAACGGCTCATTCTTCAATACGCAAAGAATGCTTCAAGAATATGTCCTGAAAGCCTACTTCGAACCATAAAGCTCATCTTTCAAAAACTAACCGGCCGCAATAGATTCCAAGTGCAAAATCCAGGTTTAAGTGCATCGCAACTTGCAAACCATGCGGTTGGCCTATTATCATTTCTATTTCTAGGTTCACACAAACAGGAGTCGATGAATGTTAGGTCAAGCAAATAGAAAAGAAGGTATTAGGTCCATCCGTCCCGAAAAGAAGATGGCAACTTCAGACAAATCTGTCACTGCTGACGAGCGACGACAAATGGTCGAACAAGCTGCTTATTTTTTGGCCGAGAAGCGTGGATTCGAGGCTGGGCACGAACTTGAAGATTGGCTTTCAGCTGAGAGACAAATCGAATCTCGGTTAGGTCGCTGCCAGAAGTAAACACTCAAGGAGTGAGACCAGAGAAGACGATACAAGGGGAGAAGTTTACCTGCTATTATTAGGGTTGTTGTGTCTTCTTGGCGTAAATTTCCGACCGTTTACGAAATCAATACATGGGTCTGGATTGCGGCATTAAGCAAGAAATCAGGCTGCCGCGTAACTTTGCGTGATATCCCTTCCAGCGAAATAGACCGACTTGCATCCCTGGGATGTGATGCAATTTGGCTAATGGGAGTGTGGGAAAGAAGCGCAGAAGCAAGAAAACTTGCCACTGAGATCGCATTTCTTCATACGGAATACAAAAAGGCGCTACCGGATGTGACAACAGCCGATATCGTTGGCTCACCCTATTCAATTCATGCTTACAAAGTGGATGAATTCTTGGGAGGAGATGAAGGCCTCAATTTTTTTCGCGCAGAGCTTACCCGCGTAGGTCTCAAACTCATTCTGGACTTTGTCCCCAATCATATCGCGATTGACCATCGATGGGTTAATGAACATCCGGAATTTCTGTTGGCAGGCTCTGAAACCGAACTACAAAAAGAGCCGCAAAACTATTTTGCCTGCAAAGAGAACAACCAGAAAATTTTTGCTTACGGCCGAGCCAATTACTGTGGGGCATGGACCGACACCGTTCAGCTCGATTACAGAAAGGAGAAAACCCGCCAAGCGATGCTTGACGAACTGCTATCCGTGGCTACACGTTGCGACGGGATTCGCTGCGATATGGCAATGCTTCTTGTCCCGGATGTTTTTACTGCCTGTTGGGCAGGACAATTTGAGGGTGCAAACCAGGAATTCTGGTTACAAGCAATTTCCGAAACAAAAAATAAGCACCCTGGTTTCTTATTTATGGCTGAGGTTTATTGGGACCTCGAATTCCATCTTCAACAGCAGGGCTTTGACTACACTTATGATAAGCGGCTTTATGACCGATTGAACGAAGGTAATGTTTCCGCGGTACAGGCCCACTTGACTGGCAAATGGGATTTTCAATCCCGCTTGGTTCGTTTTATTGAAAACCATGACGAGCAAAGAGCCTGCTCAGCTTTTGGAGCACGTAAAAGTTTGGCTGCAGCAACCGCATCACTCACTTTGCCAGGGATGCGATTGTTTCACGACGGACAACTAGAAGGACTGAGCTCAAAAGTTCCCGTTCAGTTGGGCCGCCGGAAAGACGAGCCTCCTGACGCTTCAATTTTCAACTTTTACAAGAAGCTCCTCTCGGCGCTCTCTCATCCAATCTTTCATGAAGGTTCGTGGCAACTCTTAGACCCCCAAGCCGCTCGACCCGGAGAGGATTCCCACAAATATATTCTTGCCCATCAATGGGAACACAATGGGGACTTTCGGTTAGTCGTTGTCAATCTCTGCAATACAAATGTTGAGATCCCGGCGTTCAAATCAAACTGCGAGATGCACGACTTGCTCAGTGGAAAGAAATTTAACGAGCCCACCTTAAGCTTGTCTGCATTTGGCTGCCACATCCTTGAACCAGTTGCCACAAAATAGAAATACACGCCATGAATTGGAACTGTAATTCATCCGGTAATTCATCCGTACTTCACTCCCCGTTTTTGCCTTTGTTCATTGTTTGCGTAATCAACCGAGCCCCACGCTGGTAGGTAAAATAGGCCCAGGCCCATTCGAATATCACAATCAATCGATTTCTAAAGCCAATCAAGTAATAGATGTGCACCGCAAGCCACACCAGCCACGCTACAAACCCGCTAACTTTAAGTCGCTTATAAACGGTAATAGCAAAGGAGCGACCGACCGTCGCTAAACTCCCCTTGTCCTTGTATCGGAAAGGAGGAGTGTTTTGACCTTTCAATCGACTGAGAATCAAGTGAGCAACATATTTTCCTTCTTGCATGGCAACCGGGGCAAGAGCAGGGAGCGGCTTCCCATCAGATGGAGCAAAATAAGCCGCATCACCGATAACAAATATATTGGGATCCGAAGGCAAACTGAGATCCGAATTCACGAAAACTCTTCCTTGTGGATCTGTTTTATGGGAAAGCCAAAGCCCCACCGGAGACGCAATAATGCCTGCTGCCCAAATGATCGTGCCTGCGGCAAGAAAATTGTCCGATACCCAAAGCCCGTCATTTTCAATTCGCTCAACCGAGGAACCTGTTCTCACTTCAACCCCGAGCCGGGACAAAGCAGCTGCAGCCTTATCAGAAAGTTCTTCAGGAAAGGACGGAAGGATTCGTTTTCCCGCCTCAAGGAGAAGAATACGCGTTGCGGTAGTATCAATATGGCGGAAATCAGATGCAAGCGCCCTTCTTGCAAGCTCTGCAATGGCTCCGGCCAACTCCACTCCGGTCGGACCACCGCCCACGATCACAAAGGTAAGAGTTGCCCTTCGCGCATTCCCCTCGGGCTCCATTTCAGCCCTCTCAAATGCGAGTAAAATCTTTTGTCGGATGCGAATGGCATCTGAAAGGGTCTTCAGTCCAGGCGCATGGCGCTCCCACTCGTCGTGACCGAAGTAGCTATGCCGAGCCCCCGTAGCGATAATCAGATAATCAAAAAACAGCGATCGGTCTGACAACAAGACCGCCCGCTGTTTTTGGTCAACGCCTTTTACCTCAGACATCAAAACTTCAGCGTTCTTTTGTTTTCTCAAAATAGCTCGGATAGGTGCCGCAATTTGAGCAGGGGAAAGGCCAGCCGTGGCCACCTGGTAAAGCAGAGGTTGAAATAAATGATGATTATTTCGATCAACGACCGTAATGTGAGCTGCAGCATTCTTGAGGCATCTTGCGGCCGCTAAGCCGCCAAATCCTCCCCCGGCAATCACAATTCTTGGAAGGTTTGGGGCGCTTCTATCCACTATCGCGCATACTAATACAAGACGTGCGCGGTTTTATAGGGCAAAATTGCCAACATTCATTCAACAATTTGTTCTATTCCTTTACTCCATGGCAGTGCGACCACATGGCCAATGCGTTTTTCTCGGTCGTCTCTTGACAGAAGGTACAGCTTGGCATTTGCAAAGTCCTTTCGAAAGTGCTCAAGTGCTCGAGTATCCCGATCGTCAACATGTTC
>JACQOU010000213.1 GCA_016207775.1 Deltaproteobacteria bacterium | reverse complement strand
TTCCTGGGCCTGGGGCTGCACACGACACGCGCTCACCTTGTGCGTGCTGTCCTTGAAGGCATTGCCATGCGTGTTGCACAAGTTGTTTGCGCCATGAAGGAACATTTGCAGACCCAACCACAAGGCATAAAAGTCGACGGTGGTCTGAGTGCTTCGCGTGTTTTGATGCAAATGCAATCGGATCTTCTGGGCATGCCTTTGGAAGTGGCACAAGATGGTGAAGCCACTCAAAAAGGCGTCTGCTATGTTGCCGCGCTGGCAACAAATCTGTGGAAGGACTTATCAGAGATTCCAAGTTCACAGCCTTCCGCAGTCTATAGGCCACGGACTTCCAAGCAGCAACGCGAAGTAGCTCGGGACCGCTTCCAGCGAGCGATTCAACTGTTACAAGGATGGCACACACCATGAGGCCCCTGTTTGACGTTGCAATCATTGGGGCGGGTGTCGTAGGGACCGCGATCGCTCGTGAGTTTTCTAAATACGAGCTTTCAACGTGCCTGATTGAAGCGCAGCCGGATGTTGGAATGGGTACGAGCAAAGCAAACACCGCCATTTTGCACACGGGATTTGATGCTAAACCCGGAACACTCGAAGCACGGCTTCTCACGCGAGGGTATGAGTTATTGGTTGCTTACGCGAAAGAAACAGGCATCGCAACCGAGCGCACAGGAGCAAACCTTATCGCATGGACAGATGAACAGCTCGCACAAATCCCTTCTATTTACGAAAAATCGAAGCGCAATGGAGTGAATGAGCTTCACAGACTGACGGCCGAAGAAGTGTACCGTGCCGAACCTCATTTAGGTCCCGGGGCATTGGGCGGGCTTTTCATTCCGGGCGAATCCATCATCTGTCCTTTCAGTCCCCCGATCGCCTATGCCAAGCAAGCCATCCGAAATGGCGCCGAACTTCTTCTAAATCACACAGTCACAAAAGTGGAAAAGACAAGCGAAGGATGGAAGCTTCAATGCAAAGAGGATTTGATTCATGCCCGTTGGGTCATCAATGCGGCGGGGCTGCATTCCGATACGATTGATACCTTTTTTGCCAACCAACGATTTACTGTTACGCCAAGACGTGGAGAATTGATTGTTTTTGACAAATTTGCCCGTCGATTGATCCATCACATCTGCTTACCCATTCCCACCGCAGTGACCAAGGGAGTGCTCATCAGTCCGACTGTTTTTGGAAATGTTTTGTTGGGCCCCACCGCAGAAGATATTCAAGATAAATGGGATACCGCCACCACCGGGCCAGGACTGGGGGCACTGATTGAAAAAGGCAGTCGCCTCTTACCCGAATTATTGAAAGAGGAAATCACGGCCACTTACGCCGGACTTAGAGCAGCCACGGAGCACAGCGATTATCAAATCTTTTGTGACGAACAGAAAAAATATGTCTGCGTCGGTGGAATCCGTTCAACAGGTCTTTCTGCATCACTGGGAATTGCCGAGTATGTTGTCCAATGTCTCAGAGAATCCGGTTTCCACCCGGTGCTCAAACAAAACTTTCTGTCCGTCCAAATGCCTCCCCTGGGAGAACATCAGTTGCGCCCCATGGAAAACGCGGATTGGATTGCACGCAACCCTGATTACGGTCGCATTATTTGTCACTGTGAAAAAGTAACCGCAGGCGAACTTCAAGATGCGCTGAATGGGCCCCTTGGAGCACGCTCGCTCGACGCACTTCGCAGACGCACGCGTTGTCTTCAAGGTCGCTGCCAAGGCTTTTACTGTCTTGCTCACATCCAGGCAACTTTGGAAACCGTCGACAGAGGACAGAACCAATGAGCACCCCTGTTTACGATTTATTGATCGTGGGAGGGGGACCCGCCGGTCTTTCTGCTGCTGTGGAGGCGCGCCGCTTGGGTGTAAAGACAGTCGCAGTGATTGACAGAGAACCGCAGTTTGGCGGTATTCCCCGCCACTGTAATCACATCGGTTTTGGGTGGAAAGATTTGCATAGGTGTCTTTATGGTCCGAACTATGCCCATCGCAGAATGATGATGGCAAAAGACGCAGGCGTTTCTCTTTTGTCTGAAACGACGGCAATCGGCTGGCCGGCCGCACTGACTTTGAAAACGACTGGCCCGGAAGGACTTCGAGAACTTTCTGCGCGAGCCATCCTCTTGACTACGGGCTGTCGCGAGCGGCCCCGCGCAGCGCGACTGATTGCAGGAAATCGCCCGGCGGCTGGAATTTATACGACGGGTTCGCTCCAACAGAGCGTTTACTTCTATAGTAAAAAGCCCGGTTCAAAAGCGGTGGTTGTGGGAGCTGAACACGTGAGCTTCTCTGCTGTTCACACTTTAAGATTATGCGGAGTCACTGTGGTGGGGATGGTGACTGAACACCGGTCACATCAAAGCTACCCTCTGTTGAAATGGCTAATTCCAGGATGTGGTTTGCGCTGCAACGCCAAGATCATTGAAATTCTGGGACGGCAACGAGTGGAAGCCGTAAGGATTTCTATCGACGGTCGTACAGAAGATATCGCCTGTGACACGGTTGTTTTTACCGGTGATTGGATTGTGGATAATGAGCTGGCCCGATTGGGCAAACTTTCACTCGATCAGGGCACGCTGGGCCCGCGCACGGATTGGCAAATGCGAACTGTGCACCACGGGGTCTTTGCAGCAGGTAATTGTCTTCACGGGGCCGAGACAGCAGGCATTGCAGCCTGTGAGGGCCTAACCGCCGCGCGCTCTGCCAGTGCGTTTCTCAAAGGCAATGCCTGGCCTTCTGATTCTCCCGTTTACCTGGAAGCGCAAAAGCCGATTCTCTGGATTTTTCCAAACCTGCTTCGCCCACGGAACACCGTCAGCTCTTTCACCGTGAGGGTAAGTCGCTTTCTTGAACAAGGACGCTTTGAAATAAAACAAGGCGGCCAGTTGTTGGGTTATACAACGTGTGGCGGAGTGGTCCCCAATCGTTCCATCCATCTGGTAATCCGGTGGGATAGCATGCCAGAATCAGCGGCTGCTCCTCTTGCCATATCATATAAGGAAACGACGCTTTGATCGCAACACAACGGATTTTGTTGGTGCTATGGTTCTTGAGTTCTGCACTGAGTTTTTGTGAGGAACCCCACCCCGTGGGCCCCTCTCCTCAGGAACAACGGAACATCCGCTCCCATAACCAGGCGCACCAGCGTGAGATTAGTCCACCTGCTTTTCCCATTCAACGTCCCTTTGCTGAGTATGAGCAAGTAAAATATCTCGTTATGGGCGGAAAATTTTATTTTCAATCCCAACCCGTTAAGACTGAAATAGCAAAAAATATACCCAGCGATGTTACGCTGATTGTTGGGACAAACTCCGAGGAAGAGGCTACGTCCCTGCGCGCATATTATAATCAATTTGTAGATGAACGAAGGTTATCCGTATTTGCAGTACCCAAAGGAATCGGGTTTTGGGTCAGAGACTCCTTACCATTCCCTGTTTACCGAGCAGACACTTCCCGCCTTGCCCTGGTCGATGCCCGATATTTTAAATTCGTGGAGCCTGATCTTGAAATTGCGAAACAATTGGGGGTCGACCTTGTCCGCCATAATTTATACTTTGAGGGTGGAAACTTGATTTCCGACACAACCGGAAACTGCATCACCGTTGAGAAACCAGGTGAGTCCATCCCCCAAATTATTTTTCAAAGTTTCTATGGGTGTTCAAGCGTGCTCCGCCTTCCCTTTACGAGGGGAGTAGGTCACGTCGATGAAAGAATAAAGCTACTATCCGATAAGGTGGCCTTGACTGACGAACCCTCCTACCTACCGGAACTGGAGAAGCATCGATTTACCACACATCTGCTTCCCAAACTAGAAGAGTATGAAACCTACGCAAACGCATTGCTTGTTAATCACACGGCTTTCGTTCCGATTTACGGGCATGCTACCGATCAAGACGCTTTGACTTTGTACGAAGCCAACGGCTATCGCGCCATTGGAATGAGAGTCGATTCTCTTGCGCATTATGGTCAGGGCGCCCTTCACTGCCTCACAATGACTTACCCTTAAAGAACCCCAAACAACGGAAATAACAAAGACTTGATCCGAATAGAGCAAGGCCCATCGTAAGGTACGGTATTGCTAACCAATGTTTCGGAACAGGAGAATGTCTAAGACTGATTCCTAAAGTGATCATTAAAAAAACTATGAAATAGCTCTTAAGTGGCATGAATCGATAAACCGAAAGTTTCCCTGAAAGATGAATAAGTCGATCAATATTTTTTAAGGCAATGGGGACAAAAAGAAATCGGCACGCTAAGACAGCCAGAACGATGCCTATCATTACGTTTGTCCAGATCTCCGAAAACTCAAACGGCTCCAACCATTGATAGCTGAGTCGCAACAACATCATCCCTACCGCCAGCCATAAAGCTCCGGCCAACAGCACCAGCGTTCGTTTTTCAACCGTAAAACTCAACAGTTCTCCCGCATCTGAACTTACCCAGGAACTGGTCAGTCAACTTTTTTGATTTTGCTCCATGCGGATAGTAAACTGTTACTCAATTTCTTTCCATGAGAAAAGTTCTTCCTTTTTAGGATAACGGTTTAGGAAACAATGCGCGCGGATTCCGATATTTCCCCACAAAACCATCGGCACAAGCTTTCCGCAGAGTTAGCTCGACTGGGGGCTCTTTGCAACGCCCAGTCTGTAACCTTGCGGAGTCTCACAAAAGCCATGGGCACGAGAGGACATGCTTTGCTTTCTTTGTTTTTGGGTTTTCCGTTTCTCTTTCCGATTCCCTTGCCAGGTCTTTCTATCTTTTTTGGGGCTTGTATTGTGGTGACAGGTGCTTTGATGGCCATGGGAAAACCTCTGTGGTTTCCCAAAAGCTGGATGGAACGGCCTCTTTCTGCAAACCTGCTCAGAAAAGTTTTTCAGGGCGGGGAGAAAATGATGCTCCGGTTAGAAGTGTGGATAAAGCCAAGAGGAGCATTTATTCACGCCTATCCATGGATCAAAGCCCTGCATGGCAGCATGTTCGCTGTGTGTGGAGCACTCTTAGCACTTCCCCTTCCTCCCGGAACAAACTTTCCACCAGCCCTTGCTATTCTTCTTTTGGCAATAGGTAGCCTTGAGGAGGATGGCGCCTTCCTATTTCTTGGCTATATCGCCTTCATCATTAATATCGCGCTGTTTACAGTTTTGCCTTTCTTAGGCATTCAAGGAATCAGAGCACTGTGGGGTTAGCCACACATTAGCTTTGGTCAATTCCATTTCAGAGTGCCACACGACCCACTAAGTCATACAATAGACTCCAGACTCAAGGGCACGTATAATAAAAAGAGTTAGCGTTTGATTCTGGCCAAGACCACTTCCCCCAAACTCATTATGCCGTCAAAAAAAAGAGCAGCCCTTGTCTATACACCTTCTGGAATGGGCCCCTATGACGGAGAGCTCCAAACTTTTCATGACCATTTTGGGGTGCTGCCTTCCTTGAGTCTTGGGTATGTGGCCTCGATTTTTGAAGCAGCCGGATGGGAGTGCCGTTATTTTGATGTTGTACCACACGGTTATACCCCTGCGACCCTGGTAAACGACGTTCGAGCATTCAATCCCGATTTGTTATGTTTTTCAGTCTATACGTACCATTTTCACGAGAACCGTTACTGGATACGATTGTTAAAAGAAGCAACAGGAAAGACTACCTTGGTGGGTGGAGTACACTTGGGCCTCTACCCGCAAGAAACGTTCGCTTACAAAGAGTTGGATTTTGGATTGGTGGGTGAAGCAGAAGCCAATCTACCGCAATTCATAGAAGCATTTTTAAACCAATCGGGCTGGAGTGAAGTTCCAGGTCTCATTTGGAGGGATGGAGAGCAACTCCGATTGAATGCCCCCCCGGCACTTCCCAATGAAGTGGACCACTGTCCTAATCCAGCACGCCACCTCTGGCCCATTGAAAAATATTACACTTTTGTCTCCACCCGGCGCAATTTTACTCCGATGATTACCAGCAGGGGTTGTCCTTTCCGATGCATTTTTTGCGAACAGGGCAGTAAACACTTTCGCGCACATAGCCCCCAATACGTTGTGGAAGAGATGGAAAAATGCATCAAGGAGTTTGGCGTCAAAGAAATCGATATGTTCGATTCATCCATGACCGTAAACAAGAAGAGAATATTTGAAATTTCAGAACTTGTGCAACGGAAAAACCTTAAGGTCCACTGGTCTGCGCGATCGCGGATAGATACCGTTAATTACGACGTACTAAAAGCAATGCATGACTGTGGATGCTACCGTATCTATTTTGGAATTGAGTCCGGCGATGAACAGGTACTCAAGCGTTTAAAAAAAGGCGTGGAAATTGATCGCATCAGGCAGACTATTTCAGACTGCAAGAACATTGGCATTGAAACACTTGGCTTTTTCATGATCGGCTGCCCTGGGGATACCCTAGAGACGGCGAGAAAAACGCTCAAACTGTCGCTCGAATTAGACTTAGACTTCGCCCAATACAACGGCGTGCGAGCACTGCCAGGAACCGAACTTTACGATATGGTATTGCCCGAGCAGGGCGAAGATTTCTGGCGCGAATATATAAAAGATCCAAAAAAATCCACTTTTGTTGCAAGGGCCCAATGCAATTTATCCCAGGAAGAAATTAACCGGCTCTTGCGACGATTTTACCTTAGGTTCTACTTCAGGCCTACTTACCTCATAAAAAGGCTTGCTCGAATACGAAACCTGGAAGAACTGAAAAAATACAGTCGGGCAGCCATTGATATGGTCGTAAAGGGTTAAACCATGCGAGTACTCACTGTCGTAGGAACACGTCCCAATTTCACGAAAGAGCTATCCATTGCAAGAGCGCTCAAATCAGAAGGAATAGATGAAATATTAGTTCATACGGGACAACATTATGATTATGAGATGAGCCAAACTTTTTTTGATGGGCTTGAATTGCCCAAACCACAGTACCTGAATTCTATCGTAAAATCCGGATTCCACGGCGACGAGACCGCAACCATGTTGTCCTTCATTGAGCAGGTTCTCTTGCAGGAAAAGCCGGATGTCACACTCGTTTATGGAGACGTCAATTCTTCGGTGGCTGCCGCATTGGCTTCCGTGAAACTGCGTATCCCAGTCGCACACATCGAGGCAGGCTTAAGGTGCGAGCACTTCTATAATGCCGAGGAAATCAATCGCAAGGTGACCGATGTCGTGAGTGAGTTATTATTTCCTCATATTCACTCTGCGTATGACTCTTTAATCAAAGAAGGTTATCCGCAAAAGAGTGTTATTTTGCCTGGCGATGTGGTGATGGATAGCCAGCGGATCGTTACCCAAGCAAAAGACATCCGCACGAGTGATCAAGGCTACATTCTAATGACGGTACATCGGTCGGAAAACACGGATTCGCCAAAAAGAATGGAAAGCATTCTGCAAGGGGTGAAGAACTCGGAGAAGCCGGTTCTCTTTTTAATGCACCCAAGAACACGAAGTAAGCTCATTGAATATGGGCTCCTCAACACGATTACCCGAAGCAACATTGAAATACTGGCGCCAGCAGGATTTGTAGATTTTCTTAAGCTGTTGGCAGCCGCATCGATGGTAGTGACCGATAGCGGGGGGGTACGACGTGAGGCCTATATTTATAAGAAACCGGTCGTAAATACGAGCGAGTTTATATGGGTCCCGGAAATGGTTGAAGCCGGTTGGAGCCTGCCCGTTGGCTACGATGCCCGGCGGATTACTGAGGCAATTAAATTCTTTCAACCCCCTGAACAACATCCCGCAATCTTTGGAGACGGACATGCAGCAGAGCGCATCGCAACTGAACTTAAAAAACGTTACTCCTGATTCAAAGCACGCTGTACCAAGCAGGAATTTTCACAAAATCGCTATTGTGATTCCTTGTTTCAACGAGGCCAGCAATATTTCTTTGCTCGGTTATCGTCTCAAGGGCGTCAGAAAAATTCTGTCCGATTACGAAAATGTTTTTATTATTTTCGTTGATGATGGTTCTACGGATATGACATTAACTGAGATGGAATCCGCGTTCGCACAAGTAGACGATTTTCATGTGGTGCGACACTGGAAAAACATGGGATTCAGTCAAGCATTACGAAGTGGAATCGATAAAGCCTTAGAGCTGGGGGCGGAGCTAATCGTCACGATTGATGCGGATACTAATTACGACCATTTCTTCATTCCTATGTTTGTTGAAATGTTTCCACAAGAGTGCGACCTGATTACGGCAAGTCCTTGGCATCCTCTGGGTCAACGTAAGTTTTTTCCTAAATCCAGGCTTATCCTGTCCCTTGGGCTAAGTTGCTTGTATCGATGGGCTCTAAGACGGTATCAACAACCCCTCTATACCTACAGCGCATGTTTTCGGGTTGCAAAAGCAGAAGTGTACAAAAAGATTCGTTGGGAGGAACCTGCTTTTATGGCAACAAGCGAGATTCTCACCCGTTGCATTATTAATGGACTCAAGGTGAAGGAAATTCCTTTTCAAGTGAATCCCAGATGGTTTGGGATGAGTAAAATGCAGAAGGTCAGGCACATTGTGCTTCATCTCAAATTCTTGTACAAGGTTTGGCGAAATCCCAACTCTTTCTTAATCAAAACAACCGACCACAACGTCCCTTAACGGAATAAACATGTGTGGCATCTTAGGATGGTTTGGCCCCAATAAATATCCTATCGATAAGAATCGATTCCAATCGGCACTGACCGTTCTCCGTCATCGCGGTCCTGACGATGAAGGCGTGTATCAGGACGCACACACCCTGTTAGGACATGTGCGCTTGTCCGTAATAGACGTGGCGGGTGGACATCAGCCATGGATTGACCCTGACTCAGGTGCCGTGCTCGTCTATAACGGCGAGCTTTATAACTATCTTGAAGAGCGTTCCATCCTCAAAAAAAAGGGCCACCGGTTTCGCAGTCAAACCGACACCGAAGTACTGATGAAAATGTACCTAGAGTATGGCCAACCAATGCTCACTCGTATGAATGGAATGTTTGCTTTCGCCCTCTATGACCCCAGGCGGAAGCACCTTTTCTGTGCCCGCGATCCGTTAGGTATTAAGCCTTTTTATTTCGTCCAGGACGACCAGGGTTTCACCTTTGCTTCCGAAATTAAAGCATTGGTTGCCTTAGGAAAACAGTTTATTGCAGAGCCGAAAGCGATTGCGGACTATTTAGCGCTTCAGTATGTGATGGGGGAAAAGACTTTTTTCAAGAACGTTTTTCGCCTTTTACCCGGCTCATATTTGGAACTGGACGAAAGAAACTCATTAAAGAAAGGAACTTATTGGGAGATCGCACCGGACGAGTCATTCAGCGGAACGTTTGAGGAAGCCGCCACACAGCTGCGCTGTCATATGAAGAATTCAGTGCAACTTCAACTGCGTAGCGATGTTCCATTGGGCGCTCACCTAAGCGGGGGAATCGACTCCGCAACGATCTCCTACTTTGCTGCTAAAAAGATCCAGCCGAAAAAACTGCACACTTTCACCGCAGGCTTCACTGAAGGCGGAATTTATGACGATACGGAATACGCCAGAAAGAGCGCTGAATTTCTGGGCACCCTACACCACGTGGTGTATCCGACCGAACAAGATTTTGCCGAATTATTCCCCAAGCTTTGCTGGCATCTCGATGAACCCATGGCGGCAGAGGGCGTATTTCCACAATATATCGTGTCGCGGTTGGCAAGAAATCACGTAACAGTGGCGTTGGGAGGGCAAGGGGCCGATGAAATTCTCGGAGGCTATGCGCGCTATTACATTTTTCTCCTCGATCAAGCGATCCGCAACAGCAATAAGAACATCGGATTGACGTATGATGAGCTCAATCAGTCGATAGGTCAGCTGGAGCAATACCAGTACTTAAGAAGTAAACTGAGTGGGAACACGGGCAGTGACCCGGCCGAACTTTACTGGAAATTGATTGACCGATCGGAAAACGTTCGCCCACTTCTTAGCGAAGAATTCAACCGGGAACTGGAAGGTTATAGCCCTTTTGATAC
>JACQOU010000211.1 GCA_016207775.1 Deltaproteobacteria bacterium | reverse complement strand
AGTCACTGTGGGCTGTAGCGGCACTAAACATCGAGAGCCTTTCCATAAAACAACGCCTCAACTTATTCGAGTTTCTAGCCAAAGCCTGGCCGAAACAAGATGAGTTCGCTCGCCTTTCCACTGCAAAAGTATTTGGGCAGTTGCTTTCGCAAAGCTTCCAACACGTTCGCCAAGGTCTTTCGAAACAAGTCCCTATCCGTCTAAACAAGCAGAGCATCTCTCGTCGCACGGATTACATAAAACGCTTTGACAATACACTCTCACAGTTTTTTGAATTTCCCATTAATGAAATAAGAGTGTCAGCACTCTTTGAGGTGGCCAGGGCTTACCGCGATCTTATTCAGGAACTGACCGCGCTTCCAGCCCCTAGGGACCTTAGTGCTATCGAGCAGCAGACCTATCGAAAGACTCTAGCTGAGCTCACTGAACCTCTTTCCCACAAATGCAAGGAGCTCGAACAACAGGCCTTTCATGCGGCCACTGAACGGTTTATCTCGCCCGAACAGATGACTACCATCCGGCAGGCATATTTTGCATCGCATAGTGATAAGGCCCAGGACCTAATGGAAGGATGGACAAAACCACAAATTAGGTCGCTAAAAGCGGCCCTATTGCCCAAAATTGAAGAAATTAGAAATCAGCAGCAGGGCTTGCTATCCGCCTGGACTGAAGCCATCGCTACAAACCGCTCGACCCTTCTCCCCTATTTTCTCCATTCACTTCCCAGCACAACGCTGGATGAAGGCGCACGCTTGAGAGTTCGTGCTGTATCTTTAGAAGCTCTGGGACAAGTATCACACGCATTAGAAGAGCTGGAGCAACTAGCTTTGTGGGATCAACCCGACATCTGCGAAGCATTAATTACTTACTCTGTTGCCTTGCTGGCCAAGGAAAAAACGCGCAAATACTTGCAAGCCTGTGCCGATACGCTATCGCAATCTTCACCGGAATTAATGGCTATTGCAGTTACGTGGGCAAAACCTGTGCTTTCACAAAATTTGCAGTCGCAGTTGGATCGTGTGGCAGTTGTGTCCGAGCGCAAGGAGGACAAATAAATGAACGCTCTTTTAACAAAAAATTGTGCCTTTGTAATTGGCCTGGCCATTATGCTTTTCGCCATTACCAGTTATGCAGGCAGCCCAGTGTCAGAGGGCAAAGCAAGCAGCCAGCCACTTAAAATGAATTTTGATGACGTCACAGTGAAAGCGTCAGGTATCAAGCCATCAGAGGGAGGTGCAGTGGGTGTAGTTGGCCGCAAGCTAAAAAGCAATCCGCTTTACCAAAAGCAGCATGGTTTTTGGGAAGATCCCAAACTGGATCTTAGGATATTGGGGAGCGGATTATGAGACGAGTAATGTCCAAACGGCTTATAGTGACCACCCACTACGCCGGCCAATCCAAGAGCCAAGTTTGGGATATCGATAGGCCTGTTCAAGTACATCGCCCTTTCCAGTTATCGCTTCGTCAGAGCAATGGAGAGATCGTACTTACCGATGCCGCTGGCATCGACTCCCATGTCGGTCAATTACCTTTGGTAAACGCAGTCAATATCGTAACGCAAGAAGGCTTCGTTATAACAATCAGCCAGTCGAGAAAGCCGTCAGAATACAAAGATTCGCATGGATTAGGCTACCAGGAACGCGACTGGCTAGCGGCTTCACTTGTTGTTTCAATAATTTTAAGCACGCTATTTTGGAAGGAATTGAGTGTGGAGAAAATTGGCGTGCTACAAAACAACACGGTCGCTGGCAACGATGCCGCCCCAGTGGAAATACCCCTTTCTGAGAGCATGCTTTCAGAAAGAGTGATGAAAATGCGCACAAGCAGTCAGCAAGAGTCTATTGTTTCAAACCGGGCGGTGGAAAATAGCGATTCTCGCCTGAAAACTCGAACGGCAGCCCCGGTCGCTAGTGCATTCCCCCTATCTCGCCCAAAGATTCATCCAAGCTCGGTCATTTCACCCTCAGAAGGTTCGCGCTTGTCGCTGAGACAGCATTCCAACATGCTGAGCAGCGCCTTGGCAGGCCTAAAATCCTCGCTTGCTGATGTCCGTTCAAGTGGCGGCAAGGGTCTTCAGCATCATGAAAAATCCAACGTACTTGCAGGCTTTTATGGTATTCCCCAAAAATCGGACTTAACTGATATTCCTAGAGCGGTAGACACCGAAAAACTCTCCCAGGAAATTACGTCCTTTCGACCGGATATCGAAATGTCGGCACAACGCCTTCCCATCGCCAAAGCTGTTGGCACACAAGTATCGCAACAGGGGCGGGCTTTTGTACAAATTGAGGGTGAATCGGTCCAGCTAAACGGGACATTAACGCGGGAGCAGGTTTCCTCAGTGATTCAAAGTCGCTTAAGCGAAGTAAGACAGTGTTATGAATTTGCTCTTGGGAACCGTTCCCAATTCCGTGGCCGGCTCGTTATTCACTTTAAGATAAGGCCCGACGGTTCGATCGCAAATACATCTGTAAATGGACAAGAGCAGGATGAATCCTTGAATCGCTGCCTCATCAACCGTATTGCAACCTGGAAGTTTCCCAAAATAAAAGGGGGTCAAGACGTAGAGGTTGCCTACCCATTCGTTTTTCTCGCGTTAGAGGAGGAATCGTGAGTTTGAAAGTTATGTTGTTGCTAGCTTTTCTCATTACAGTCCCAGCTCATGCTTGGACCATTAGTGTTCAAGGCGCATGTACGGATAGCGAAAAATGGGAAGTGAAGGGAAAAGTGCCTGCCGAAATGCTCGACCTTTTTAAATCGATTCCAACGGACCCGGATAAAAATATAGAAAAGCTAAAATCCGTGATCAGTTTACAAGCCAATTCGCACAGGGAACGAAAGATTATTGCCGATTTCTGGTTTTTTCGAACCCTGTTTCAGTTAGGCCTCATTCATCCTTCCCAAAGCGGGTTTGCAAGAGTTGCTTCGGAATCCAAGCTCAAGGGACTTGGAAGCATTCAGCGCGCTTGCGTGCAATGCCTGGCAAAAATTCATACAGACCGTCGACATCTTCCCTTTTCCAAGCAAGAAACAAACGCTTTACTTCAAATCCCCATGAGTCAAATTCCCCACTCAATAGAAGAGCTATTTTGGGAACTGCGCGCCAGATGGCTGCTCAAGCAATTATCCGAGGATGAACCAAATCAGCCGCAGCCACTTGAGCGTAACCTCGCCCTATTTGAAAGCAATAACCAATATAAATTCGTCGCAGAGGCTCTCGTCTTATTGCAACGGGGCGAAAAAGCCTCAATGGCAAAGCGGCTTTCGGAATTGTTGCGGAACAACCGTATCCCAGCCTCTTTTTCTCCGATCGCAGATTTCGGCCATCTTGTGCTCGCTAGACTTGAAGCAGAAAATGCCCAATACGCCGCAGCCCTTTCCGAGTATGGCAAAATATCGCAACGTTCCCAGTGGTATTTTCCAGCGCTTTTGGAAAGTGCCTGGATTTCACTACACCAAAAAAACTACGAACGCGCTATTGGCCTTGTTTACAACCTTCATGGCTCACATGTTCCGCCATCTCTCACCGCTGAGGGACTGATCATCGCATCGATTGCTTTTTCAGAAACATGCTATTTTCCAGAGGCCAAACGTGCCTTACATATCTTAAAAAAGGCTTTCAGTGATTCCTATGGCTGGCTGGATAAGTTGGAGCGCTCCAAAAAGCAGGACCTCTATGCTTTGGCTGTTAATTTTGTAAACAAAAAACACATGCTTCCGAGTCCTGTCGCAGCTGAATGGCTCAGATCTCCGCTTTTTTTGGCAGGCCAGGAAGAAATCAATTTAATTTTGGATGAGCGGCAAATGTTAGAAACACTACTGAAGCGGCTGATACCGCTGTTGGACATTAAAGGGAAAGCCGCTGCAGCCCATTATCTGGTTGAGGAACAAAAACACGGTCATCTTCGCGAGAGCGCTCTCATTTCACAGCTTAATCGGGATTTATCGATAATTTCCACCAAGATGTTCAGTCGCTTGCGCGAAAGATGGACGGATGGCCGAATGATAGAAATTGAGATTCTCAGTAAAGCAGGGGATGAAATGCGTTCACAACCATCCCAAAATGATTCGCTGGCAGCCGCTGGTTTTGCTGTCTGGCGATGGGGAAAACAGGCAGCACTCTCTTTGGAAAACGATGAAATATGGGCAGACGAATTAGGGGCCTTTCGCGCGGCGATCAAGAGCAAATGTCCCAAATAAGGAGAACGCCATGCGTAATTATTCCGTTTCCAATCCCATCCTTTTCACGACGTGGCTATTCGTTCTTATACTCTTTTGTAGTTCGGCTGGGGGTGAGGCACCGAAGCAGGCAGGACAAAAGGTCGATATCAAAAAAATTGAGAAAGAATATTGGCAGGGTACCGATAGGGCACCAGTTGAAGTGGTGCAAAACCGCTTTTATACGAAAAGCAATAAATTCGAGTTAGGCGTGTTTGGAGCTTTGGTGTCGACTGATCCCTTTCTCAGTGTCAAGGCCGCCGGAGCAAGCCTGGGCTACCATATCAGCGAGTACTTTTCTATCCACGCATTATATTGGAAGGACTATGTATCACCCTCATCGGCAAGTGATACCCTGGCTACAAGCAATGGCAGTGTGGTCAACACCAATGAGCCAAAAAGTTTCAAAGGCGCAGAAATTGCATTCTACCCTCTTTACGGAAAACTGAGTCTGGTTGGAAAGTCTATTGTTTACTTCGATGCCTTTTTGCTGGCCGGAGGCGGTTTGAGGGAAACAGAAAGTGGAAACGCTCCGGCCATGATGACCGGCTTAGGTAGCCAACTTTATTTGTCACGCATTTTTACTATTCGACTGGATTATCGGATTTTTTTCTTCAAAGAAAAACTCATACAGAAAACACCCGCATCCCTGGCTGGAACAGACCTTGGGACGCGAAACGAACTTAACGGAATATTCACCCTTGGCTTTACTGCTTTGTTTAACCTCTTTTAGCACGCACGAGATACGCTCCGGCCCGCGCTTTGGGAGTCTTATGAAGGTAGCAGATATCTCAATTTGTATTTTGCTGGCCCTGATGTTGCCTGGGTGCTTCACTGATACTCAGTCAGTCAAAGGAACCTTTGTCCAACTTGAAAGCCCCGTAGTTTCTTTAAAGGAAATGCCTTCGATGATCAGAGGGAACGCTGTTTATCAGCTGCAACTTTATGCAGCCGCTGCTGAAGCGTTATCGATCAGACGGCTGAGGCTGCAAATTTCCTTTTCCAACGGGCCCTTTTCAGACGTTACGGAAATTGAAGGCAATCCCGCAGACTATCTATGGAATACACCGGCTGTTGATTCCAAGAACGTGCGACTAAAACTCATTGCCGAAGATACCATGGGCAAACTTTCAGAAACTCTTTCCGACCCCTTTGAAATCCGAACAAGGGGACCCTATTTTTCCCAGGAACTTGTTTCCAACACGCTTATCAATCAACAAAACGCTGTAACTTACGGGGGCACTTGCGAATCGGATTATCCAATTACGTTAAAAGCAACAAGCGGCAATTCGAGCCAAACCGTTAAACTTACTTGCGCAAACGGAATATGGAACTATAGCATCGCAGAGACGCAAGATGGGGAGCGCCTTTACGAGTTTATTCAAACAGACCCAGTGGGAAATAAGTCAATCGTGAACGCTCTTTGGATTCGCGACACAGCTGCACCGACGATTACTTCCTTTTCGGGTCCGTCAAAAAGCGTCACCAACTATGTTCCTTTTTCCATGGAAATCTCCGATTTACTGACGAATGTTACGGATTTTTGCCTCAAACACACTACGGATCCTTCTGTCTCTATGGAGCCTGATAACAATTGCTGGACACGTGTTGATCAACCTGACCAACCGAACGTGCCCCTGGCAAAAATAGTCAAAATTAATTCGTTTTACTACCGGATTGGTTTTAGCCCAGCCTTATTCCGCGTCCAACTTTATGTACGTGACCAAGCAGGAAACACTACATCCAGTCCCTTAACCGCAGAAGTTAATTATTTACCGGGGCAGCCCCCTGTTGTAGCGAACGTGTTAGTAGCTAACGTCGATAACCCACACGTGCCGCCCACACGTTCTGAACTTATTTTCGCAGCAGGCGATCCCGTCTACATTCGATGGTCCGCATCTTCATCCACAACTGGACTAATTTCTAATCCCATTAGCCTGTACTACACCCTAAACGATTCTACCTACCAACCCATTGCCGAATCCCTTCCCAATAGTGCCAACAGTGGCTGCTCGGCTGATCCAAATCTTTATACAGGCTGCTATGTATGGGCAACTCCCACATCAGGATTTTTTCGCATTCGAGTGGCGGCCAAAGATACGAACGGCACAGTAACGTACGGCCTTTCAAACTTTCTCAATAGCGGAGTTTTGCAAGGCATTGCGGGAAATACCGACCCTGGGCTTGGCTCAAGTGCCACGGCAGCATTATTTTTCAACTCAGCCAGCGGCTTTACCGCAGGCGACCCACAATCCTTTGTAATCACCGTGGATGGGCGATTGTATTTCCGGGATGCTAACCGTGGCATACTCTGGGTTTCTCCCATCGATGGTGTACAAAAGATGTTTATTCCTACTACGGAAGTTCAAACAGGTGACGGCGGACCCGCCTCTCAAGCCACCTTAAAAGCCCCCCTAAAAATCACTCTCGACTATAGAAACAGGCTACTGATATTCGATTATGACAGAATACGCGCTGTAGATTTTTCAACCGGATTGATTACCACGATACTGGGAGGTGGGAATTCCACTGGAGATAATGTGGGTCCATTCGATGTTAAGTTCACCCCATTAACCACAAACACCGAGCATAGTACTTCACGGAAACAAATGCCTTTGATTGCACTGCCTAATGGAGATATCGTCTTTCAATCTGATGAGTATTTCACAAAGGGAGCGCGTACCCGCTGGTACCAAGCTGCGCAAGGAAAAGTCATTAGCATCCGGCCATACGGTACAGGAAGTGCGTACGATGCCAACGAAGATATCGTCAATTGTTCCACACAAGTTGTGAATACCACCGTATCCTGTAGGCTCATGAACTTTGCAGCTGCGTTTAACCCGATAACATCACAGTTTACCGCACTGCAAGTTGGGGTCTGGCATCAGTTTGTTGGGAGTTGGGGAGACTATCCGGCAAACTTGATTACAAGCGGCAGCGAAATCGGAAAAGCCTCCGCTCCAATCCCACCCAGACCGGAAGCTTATAGTCATTTTGTAAGTGGCAGGAACGGCAACATCTATTCCATAAACCGGTATCGCCCCCGAGTAAGAAGGTTTGATATTGCTACCAACACCTGGATTCCCATACTGGGTAACAACACGGTTGGCACTTGCGAGGATGGGACGTTGGCTACAGATTGCGCAATGGAAATTTTTGATTTTTTTGCTGACGCTTCGCACGTTTACTTTATCGATCGGGGTCGAATTAGAACGTTGGATGATCAAGGCCGCGTGGTCACCTTGTTCGGCCAGCCCTTTCACTTTGGAGACGGCAAACTTGCCATCTCGGCACGCCTAAACATAGTCACAACAATTGACGTCGACAAAAACGGGGTCATTTTTCTGATTGACCAAAAAGAATACCGAATCCGAAAGTTTACGGTCGGTGGACTTATGAATGCAGTTGCAGGAAATGGCACAAACAGCACCCCCAATACAACCGACCCAGCCACGCAACAACCGTTGCTTGCACAGAAGGCAGGAACCGCTTTCGATTACATGCGGGTTAATCCAGAAACGGGAGCTATTTTCTTTAACCGCGGAGAATCTAAAATTGCTATGCTGGATAGCTCGGGCCGCTGGCAGGATTTGAAGGCATAGCCTCCTGCAGGATATCTTCCTGATGTCATTGGTTTCCACTATAATTTCGACGAAAATACACAACAAGATAAGAGTCAAATCCTAGCGGCATCGTTCGGTTTTAACTCAGCAACGAATAAACAAGCCAATGCTTTTCTGAATCTCTACTCTTCTGATCCTGCGGCTGATGGCACACCCACTTTGCTAGCCGGAATGCCAGGCGACACCGGAGAGACTTTTTGCACGGATGGAACTCAAGGCAACCAGTGTCTTGTACCGACAAACTACAACGGTATTATTTCAGCTGCTCAGTATGATGCCACCTATGGATGGCTTTTACTCAATACCAAGGAAAAAAGGATTTTAAAAATGAAGGCACCGGGTAATAGCAACTTCATGGGGACCCTTGTTGTCCCCGATAGGACTCCCACGTCTTTTGCCTTCAGACGAAACTCTGACGGCAGTGAAGAGGTCTTTTTCTGTAGTTCCGGAAAACTCTACAGACGCGGGCTTAACGACACTTCTGACACTGAGTTACCCTGGCCAGTGCCTTCAGTAGCTTGTACTGGACGATCACTTCTTTTGCATGATAACAAACTCATCTTTCCATACACCGAGAATTCTCTAACTGGGATTGCACAATACTTGCTTGAGTGAAGCTGCCCGTCCGCACGCACGTTAGGGAGTCTACTATGCAAGCAGTTCGTTTACTGATTTTTGTCAGCTTGTTGATGACAATTTCGGGTTGCTTTACTGGCACTCAACCCGTCAAAGGGACTTTCACACAGCTTGGCAATCCTGTTGTTTCGCTAAAAGATATGCCCGCCATGGTCAGGGGAAACGCCATTTATAAAATCCAGTTCTACGCCACAGCAGCCGAAGCGCTTTCTGTCAGGCAATTGATATTACAAGTTTCTATAACCGATGGTCCGTTTACTAATTTAGCCGTACTTCCAGGGCAAGCGACCGACTATCAGTGGAAAACTCCAGAAATCGATGCGAAGAATATCAGGCTAAAACTAGTCGGAGAAGATAGCATGGGAAAGGTTTCAGAAATCATTTCATCCTTTTTTGAAATTCGCACGCGAGGTCCTTTATTTTCCCAAACCATGGTACCAAGCCGTCATGTTGTAAAGGATCGCTTTGTGTTTTTTGCAGGCGCGTGTGAAGCAGATTATCCGATTGTTGTATCCGAGCTATCCGGTAAACAACTCGGCACACCTTCCTGTAATAGCGGCAAATGGAGCATCCAAATCTCAACTGACAAAGACGGAGAACGGCAATTCCTATTTACGCAAGCCGACCCAGTCGGCAATGCCACCACTTTGCAGGCGCAGTGGATTAGCGATGCTACCGCGCCGACTGTGAGCTCATTGGTTTCGGAGCGCGGGCAAGTGAGCCCTACCAACTTCGTTCCCCTATCCATGAGCTTAGCTGACCAGATCAGTAATGTGACGGATTTTTGTCTTAAATATATTACAGACTTTTCCAGTTCAGTTAATCCTAACGACAGTTGTTGGATTAGAGTTGACCGGCCCGGTCAGCCCAATGTTCCGGTTTCAAAGCAGATCAACATCGCCCAATTTTACTATACTATCGGTTTTACGGAAGACGTTTACCGGGTCGCACTGTTTTGCCGAGATGAAGCGGGCAATATCAGCTTACCCGCAACCTGTGGTGATCACGAAAAGATTTCCGCATTATGCGAAGCATAAGGCTGACCGCCT
>JACQOU010000207.1 GCA_016207775.1 Deltaproteobacteria bacterium | reverse complement strand
GCAGCGGACTCAGTTCCAATAACCCCTCGTTCCTTGATTCGTTTTACAATGAGCCAAAGCAATACCAGAAACAATAAAGACACAACGAGAATCTGAAATATCAAAAGATAGGCATAGGCTCCTTGAAGTAACTTAAGAAAAATGGCCATTCTTATTTATTATACAGATTAAATACTCGGTTGGACAGGTACCTTTGTTTTTTGGGCCACTGCGTGTCAGCATCCGTCACTCGGCATCGCCATCAATAAGTTTTTTTCGGAATGCCTTAATTTGACTCTTATGCTTCTTAAGCCCTAATCGCTTATTCTTTGCGGCCGGAGGTTGTTGGGTGGCAATCCGGAGTGGAGCCTTTCTAAACGCTTTTTCTATCTTTTGATTGATACGCTCCAGAGCGAGCTTCAGATTTTGGCTTTGCGACCGTCTTTCCGTTGCCACTACGGTGATGCCGGATGGAGCATGCACAATGCGTATCCCCGTAAGCCTTTTGTTTCTATGCTGCCCTCCCGGCCCACTGCCCTTAAGGTGTGTGATTTCCAGTTCCCTTTTATCGATTCGAAAAGTCATTCCCGGTTTCCTGTTGCATCGCCCACTTGTATGGCGACCAAGTTCAAGCTACATTTCGTCGTATGGAAAAATGTGAACCTATCATCTGGCGTCCTTCTGAAAGTTTATTGCATAAAAGTTATGCAGCCAAGTTGATGCACAAATTAAACATAAGTTCTGTGCCTGAATTATGGGAATGGTCTGTGCGGGATATCGGAGCTTTTTGGGATCTTATCGTCAAGGAGATCGGTTTGGACTGGTTTAAGCCATACGAACGAGTAATGGATGATTCCAAGGGTATAGAGAACACCCAATGGTTCGTCGGCGGCAAAATCAACATCGCCCACAACTGCGTCGATCGCCATAAGGCAAGTCCCCAAACTGCACTGCTGTGGGAGGCAGAGGACGGTTCAGTGCGCAAAATTTCCTATCTGGAATTTTCTGTGCTGGTAGCTCAAGCCGCCAACGGACTGAAAAAAATGGGAATTGGTCCCGGCGATTCAGTGGCCATCATTATGCCCATGGTTCCCGAAGTGGTGGTCCAATTATTTGCCTGTTTTAAGGTGGGTGCGGTCGCGATTCCAATTTTTTCCGGCTTTGGCTCTGACGCCATTGCGTATCGACTCACACAAGGGAGCGCAAAAGCTATTTTCCTTTCGGACATTGCAATTCGCAGAGGAAAGCAAATTGAAGTGAAATCTGTCGTCGATCAGGCATGTTCTCAAGTGACAGGACTGAAAGGGCGGATTGTTTTTAGGCGCGGTAATGGGCGATGTGCCTGGGATCCAAAACTCGATCATTGGTGGCATGAATATGTATTAAACCAATCCGATCAATGCCCCAGTGAGGTGCTGGAATCCGAATCGCATTCACTCATTATCTTTACATCCGGAACCACCGGGAAACCCAAAGGTACCATTCATACACACGCGGGTGTATTGGCCCAAGTGGGCAAAGAGCATCGGTACGCTTTTAATACCGATAGCACAACTCGTTTCTTCTGGTTTACGGATATTGGATGGATGATGGGTCCGTGGGAGATGATAGGAGTGACTCTGTTCGGTGGCACTCTTTTTCTCTACGAAGGAGCTCCTGATTATCCCACTCCCTCCAAACTTTGGGAAATGATCGAACGGCATCAATTGACAGTGCTCGGTATTTCTCCCACTGCCATTCGGCTCCTTATGCGCTATGGAGATCAAGAAGCACAACGTTTTCCGATGAAAAGTTTACAACTGCTTGGAAGCACGGGAGAGCCATGGGACCCCGAATCGTACTTGTGGTTTTTCAAAAACGTTGGGAAAGAACGCTGCCCAATCATTAATATTTCGGGCGGGACTGAAATCATGGGCTGCTTGCTGTCTCCCCTGCCCGTTCAGCCGTTGAAACCCTGCTCTGTGGGTGGCCCTGGTCTGGGAATAGACGCTGATGTTTTTGATGAAAACGGGCAGTCGGTTCGAGAAGGGATTGGACACCTTGTGTGCAAGAAGCCCATCCCCTCCATGACGAAGGGTTTTTTGAACGATAGGCATCGGTACCAGGAAACTTATTTTTCCAGGTGGCAAGGGATTTGGTACCATGGCGATTGGGCCCACGTCGATAGCGACAACTTCTGGTTTCTGCATGGGCGCAGTGATGACACAATCAAAATTGCAGGAAAGCGCGTTGGACCCATGGAATTTGAGGCCGCCTTACTGGACCACCCGTCCGTTTCTGAGGCGGCTGCGATAGCAGTGCCCGATTCGTTGAAAGGAGAACAATGCGTTTGTTTCGTCGTGTTAAAGCCTGGAATTGAGCCAAACGCAGCGCTGCGGAAAGAGTTGAAGGATCAGGTCATGCAAATCTTAGGAAAGTCGTTAGCGCCTAAAGAGGTTAAATTTACTTCACTTTTGCCCAAGACACGCTCTGCAAAAATACTCCGTTCTCTCATTAAGAAAATTTACCTCGGTGAGTCAATCAGTGACACAGCCTCAGTGGAGAACCTCGATTCCATAGAATCGATCAAGAACGCTTCATAATTCCTTCACAATTGTGACCCGGATTCCGAAAAGGAATATAGGAATCCCTTCCTCCTCCTAATCCATGATGGACTCTCATCAAACGAATGAACTTCAACTCGTACTGAAGGCACTTCGGTACCTACGCACACACTGGTGGCTCTTTGGCTTGGTCATGGCCTCGGTGTTTGTCTACAAGCTAATGGCGTACTATCGCACTCCTAACGTCTACCAATCCAACGCAAGCATTTTGATCGATACTGCAAAACGCGAGATGTACCAATCGGTAATGATGACACGGTCTCAAGCCACTGCTGCAAATGCGCGCAAACAAAATACCGTTCATCTATTAACCAGCAACGAAGGGATGGAACGTTTTCGCGCCATGTTTGTTGATTATTACAATTCCGAAGGACGGCCGCTCCACCTTCGAAGTTATTTCCCGAATGGCATTTCCCCTCCGGCTGAAGTTTTTCGGGATTGGGTCAGTTTGAATTGGGATAAGAACAGTGACATTTACTATCTCGAGTGCAATGCCAGCAATCCGGATTCGGCCCACGATGTTTGCCTTGTCTACATGAATTCGGTCCAAGCGTATTACCCCGATATTGGTCAGCGCGATGCCATGATGAAAAGAGAGTTCTTGAGTCGGCAAATTGCAAGTCTCACCCGCCAGCTTACGGAAAAAGAGGTGGATTTTACCGAATTTCAGAGAAAAAACGAAGAATTCATGAGCTTCAATATGCTCAACATTGAGGGTAATGGGTTGGGACAACTTCGCAGTCGAATTCTGGAGCTGAAACAAAATATTGTTGCCAACAGAGCCGTTAAACAGCTCATGATCAACGTTCCCATCGAAAAAGGCCTCCCCCACACTACATACAATGCCACCGTGCAGGCGTTAGAACTCAGGTTGGTCCAGCTTCAGTATAAGCAGCATCTCACCGAAAATACGACCACCCCAGAAAAAGACGGTCGCTTAGCGCATATTGCGTTAGAAATTGAAAATATCGAACGACAATTGCGTTCCGTTAAGTCAGAAGCGAAGGGTGCTTTCATTAGAAATCCAATCCCGGAAATGTCACTGAGAGGAAAACTGACCGATTTGGAACTTGAATACCGAATGGCACTGATCCGACTGGAAAACTTAGAAAGGGAAATCGCGCAGGTTGAAAAAAAACAACGTCACTTTTCAGCTCAGAGACTGGAGTATGAGAGATTACTGGCCGAGTTGGGGCACAAGAAGAAATTGCTTTCCAATCTTTATCAGAAGGAACAAGAAACAGAAATCGAGCTCTCGGCTGGCGGTGCGGAAATTTTTAGACTTCAGGAGCCCACTCGAAATCAGACCCGAGTGTCTCCCAAGTTGTCCAAAGCTTTATTTAGTGCACTATCCGTCAGTTTGTTTTCAATGGCAGCACTGGCGGCCTTGTTGTTAGTTCTGTTTCCGCGCCTGGATAACGAGGCGGAGGTGCATAAGTTAAACCTCCCTGTTCTAGGCAAAATCCCCGTGTTAAAAGGTCGGCCTCAAAATATCGGAGAGCTTTCACCATTTGCCGTCGAATATATTAAAATAATGAATTACCGAATTTTGCGAGAAACCAAGGATATTAAATGCCCAGTGATAGTTATTACTTCAGCAACAGCGGGAGAGGGCAAAAGTACGATCACGCGCTTTTTGAATCTGGTTTCCAGGGGTACTAGCCGCAAAACGCTCCTGATTGATGGAGATCTCATCACTTCTCATCCAAACGTATTTTTCGGTCTTAAGGAAAATGCGAGTGCCGGATTGAAGACCCTGCTCCAATCGCCCGGTTCAGTAAACCCACGGACATTGCTCATGCCCACTACGCATGAAGGAATTTGGTTTTTGCCCAGAGGAGCGCGGATGGAGCCAACCGCTTCTCCAACATTCTTAAAGCCTCTTGAACAATTCTTAGAGAACGTTCGTAAAGAATTTGACACAGTTTATATTGATACGCCGCCAATTTTTAGTTCAAACCTCACTCACCAGTGGGCTGGACTTTCCGATCTGATTGTGTTGGTGGCCCGTATCTACCTCACTAGGCCAAAGGATCTGGTTGAGGCCTTACAGACCTGCAAGATCTTTTCAAAAGCCCCCATCGGGGTAGCTCTCAATTGCTTGCCTCTTTCCGGTCAACAAAGGCGCGCGTCGAACTATTATTACTTTTCTCATCGTAAACCGATGAAAAATGCCGCGTGAACTTTTTTTTGCGGCGCTCCGCATCGGTCAACAAAGGCGCGCGTTTTTTCCACTATTCCATGGTATTATAATTACATCAACCCAACTTAACCCCCATGAATTCAGACGTCGCCATCAACGCTAGCGATCTTTATTTTTATTATGTTACGCCCAAAAAGGCGCCTCTTTTCAAGTCCATCAAGTTGCCACTTAAGAAAATGGTTCTTGAAAAAAACGTGGCGCTGGATCACGTTAACGTTCAAGTGCGCTCCCGACGCATTACAGCGCTTTTGGGACGCAACGGATCGGGCAAAACCACTCTGATTAAGCTCATTACCGGTGTTCGCCTGCCCCATGGTGGAAACATTTCCGTATTTGGTCTCGAACCCACACAAATTCGCCATAGACTTGGCTTGTGCTTAGGAAGCACTCTGATTTTTCACCGGCTGACGGCACGTGAAAACCTCGAGTATTTCGGAAAGTTGTATGGAGTGCACAATTTGGACAACAGGATCAACGAGCTGGCGGAAATGCTGGAGCTTTCCGAACATCTTGAAGAAATAGTGGAAGCTTTCTCTTTTGGCATGAAAGCAAAACTGGCTATCGCCCGGGCGCTCATTCACTCGCCCGATCTGCTGATCTTGGATGAGCCAACCCTTGGGATTGATTTGCAGCTGGCTACGCAAATTAGAAAATTCATTCGGAGTTTGAAATGCACCGTTCTGTTCACTAGCCATTATATGGAAGAAGCTGAAACCCTTGCTGATGATCTTGTCCTTATCGATAAAGGGCACGTGCTGGATTTTGGAGATAAGAAATCGGTCCAAGCTAAGTACGGGGTCACAACGGTTCCGGAAGTATTCTCGGCAGCAGTACACTCACATAGAGCGCTAAGAGCCGCCTCATGAAATCAATGACTCGAATAATAGCCATTGCGACAAAAGAGTGGCGCCTAAATGTTCGCTTCCCTATGGAATATTTCGCCAATAACCTCGTGAGCCCGCTGAAGGCCGCCATCCTTATGTATTTTATCTATTCGGGCCTGTTGCAGCGGGAGAATAGCTCGCTAGGGCTCTTATCCAGAGATAACTTCAGTATTTTTGTCATATTGGGTACAACATGCCACAGTTTGTTTACCTCTTCATTATTCATCTTCCGCCAAAAATTACTAAATGAAAAATGGTGGCAAACAGTCACAGCCACCTTGATTTCCCCCGCTTCCACTTTCGAGATGATTATCGGATTTATCATTGGTTCAGGCACTCTCAATATCGCAGTAGCTGTCACACTCTTTTCTATCATTGCCTGCTTTGTACCCATCCATGCAGAAGCCTTCATCATTTCTATTCTGGTCATTCTGCTTCTAGCCATTTTTGGTTTTGGGATGGGTCTGATCGGAGCAACGTTTGCTTTATGCTGGGAAGGAAAATCGTTCCTATTCGATTACGCAATTCAGGCAATCGTGTTCTTGAGTTGTTTTTATTATCCTATTGAGACCCTGCCAAAAGTATTGCACAGCGGAATAGAACTTTTGCCCACTTACCACGCTGTACGATTGGTGCAAGAACTCTACTTGTACGGCAGTTCTCATAATATGATGTTTGCATTAACGTATCTGTTGTTCAGCTGCGCCGTGGCCATAACACTTCCGACATTCATTTTTGAACGTTCTGTAAAGAAATACGGAATCATTGGATATTAAGTTGAAAAACCTTTTTCTCTGTATATCGACCCTTACTTTGTTCTCCCATCTTTGCTTCGCTGAAAGTAACCCGTTACCAATTATGCGCAGGGTCGCAATACTGCCCGTAGTGAATGCCTCACGCTATGCCGGAATCGAAGAGCTCGTCAGAATTGCAACGTTCCAACTTCTTCAACAATCGCAGTTATTCGTCGTGCAGGTTGCCGCTTATAATCTCACTGGATTCACTGCAAACGACCTGGACAAGGCCTATGATGATATCTACGGTGAAAACTCGGATCCATTATTCTTTGTCTATCTGGACGACGCCAGTGTGAGTACTTTCATCTTTGATCCGCTCTGGCCTAATCATTTTATCGTAAGTGCTCGCCCATTGACCGACCCCACTGGTGGGTCATTACCAATAAACCAAGTCATCGAAAGCACGCTCCAACTTTCTCTTACTGACGTACTCACGAACTACTCAAAGGGGCAGTTCACTTTGTTGCCTGGTGCGGAAGAAAATAATGAACTGGTAGCGCTGGAGGAAGCAGAAGCAGCTCACCAGCGCGCTGAAGAATCACGTCTTTATTTTCGTAAGCTGGCTCAGGTGCAGGATAGGCCCTATTACGTTGGTCTCAATGTAGGGATGTCAAGATTTGCAGCGGAAGGGACTTCAGCAAGTACAGTGGATTTTGGTGGCTTCGCTGGGAAAAAATTGTCCCAGAAATTTGCTGTCGAAATCGATCTGGATATTTTCAGTTATCTCCTTGCCAACGCGAACGTTAGATATCAATTTCCATTGAGCGAACACTACGTTTATTTTGCCTTTAGCGCAGGCCCTGCTATGGTTCTGGGTACGATTAGTGAGAATCGTGGTTTTGACTCGACGAACATTTCCAGCGGTCAGTTTTTATTCGGCCCCGGTTTTAGTTTCGAAATCCCGCTGCTTGGAGTCGTTTTAAGGGGCGATACGAAGCTCCTGTTCGGAGGCGGCGGATCCGTTTTTATCGGGACGTACGGAATTTCCTATACTATTTAAATTTCCCGCTCTATACCCTTCTAAAATGAAAGATGCTTTTCTTGGTTTTTCTCTTTTGCTTCTGACACTTGGCCACTCAGCCTCAGCAAATCAATCTGATTTTAAAGAAGTGATTCGCTCTGCGGCCTTGCGGTCTTTACTGGATTCAAAATTAATTGAAGCTGTTATTACGGTCGAATCCAATTTCAGGCCCAATGCTAAATCTGAAAAGGGAGCCATGGGCCTAATGCAGGTAACTCCCCGAACTGCTGACCAGTGCGAAATTCATCATCCCTATCACGCAGCTAATAATGTAATGGGTGCTGCCGAATGTCTTAGAAAACTGATCAACCGATACAAAGGAAATTTGAAGCTTGCTCTGGCTGCCTACAACGCCGGCCAAACTGCTGTCGACAAATACCGTGGTATCCCCCCCTATCCGGAGACTCAAAACTACGTGGCTAAAGTACTCGCTCTTTACAAAAAACTGAAATCGAAGGGGTAGGACATCATCAAGTTCGTATGGAGGGACTAGAAGCTAAACCCTAGCTCCACTAACGCGATTGGATAGATAGTCGAATATTTTACGTCAGCAATGGCTCCGCTAAGCGGGGAAAGGAAACGAGCCCCTATACACGCGCCCACGTTAAGTCCATGGGCCCAATCCTCGCGCCAACCTATGGTTGAGACGACGGCGGGAGCATTGAGGTTTTCTGAGAGCGCCCCGTTTTTTGCAACGAGCCTGTAAAAACCGCTCCCCAACTGTATCCATAAGCCCCGGAAATACTCCTGACTGAAGTAATGAGCAGTGAGCAAGGCGCCAAATCCAGACAACGACGAATCTGCAACATCTCCGTTCACTCGAATGTAGCCAGGCTGCAGCCCAAGTGCGATACGCGGACTGACCGACCAGTAAAAATGGACAATCGGGAATCGAAGATCAAGGCTGAGATGGTAGCCGAGAGCAATATTATAAGCATAAGGTTTGGCGTCCATAATGCCCTCGGAGCTGAGCTCCTCGTCCGTTATTGCCAACACTTTTCTTTCGGGCTCGTACCTCACCTCGTCCCCGGTCTTAACGGTGGCAACATGGGTTTGTAACTGTACGACTGCTCCGCGAATTCCCACTGCGATTACCTTGCCGCAAGCGATTGTTCGTCCAACTCGATACAAGCAAACATTATCTTTTCGCGCCCACACATGATTGGAATCGTCCGTGATCGCAATTCGATCTCGACGTTTATCAAACTTAACAACCTCAGATTTTTTTAGCTCTCGTTTCACAAATTCCAATCTCTGTTCGCCCTTTGGCACCTCACCCTTCAAAGTTTCGGGAGACTCAGCCTTGTCTGGTTCCTGCTTTGGAATATCCGTCTTCAGGGTTTCTTTCACAGAAACTTCTGCAGGCGCTGAATTTTTGTTGTTGGTTTGCTTTGTTGAATCGACTGTTGCTGGCTCGCTGCACCAACCTTTTACTACAGTAAGTAAAATAACAAGAGTGGTTTTCAAAAGCATGGGTGGGCTCCTTCTCTTCTTCATTTATCGGCTGTTTTTCCTTAGCACATAATACGAGGCTGCGCCTCGGAGAGGTTTTGCGTTAGACACTCCGTCCTTGACGCATCGATCCACTGCGTCTTGTCTTTTTTTGTGAAATAAAACTCAATTGTTGGCGTGTTGGCAGCCGAGCACGTCGCCACGAAGCACGTTAAGGTAATCTCAACGGAAACTAAGACCCGCCCAAAAATTTCCCATTTTCACAACATCTCCCATAAAAATTTATAATGGATTTCACGGAGCTCTGGAGTTGCGATAGTTTTGGGGAGCGTCCTGTATTTTGCAGTTGACAAGACTCACACCCAAAATAGGTAGCCACCTCGTATTTTTTCAAGAACATACTGATGGCTTCTTATAGCCACTTGCCCTGTCCATCAGAAAACGACAGTTTAGCTGTGAATGGCTTGTGTTGCCCTTCGATATGCGTGGCCCTTTACAGGGCTATTAAATCGAAAATATCGACTAAAAAAAGCCGTGGTATAAGCACTCCATGAACAATTTCTTAGAATTGGATAAGAAGGCAAAAACATTGGCAATCCACTACCTGCGTACGGAGGCCGAGCTTCTCACGGTGCTGATCGAAATGCGACAGAGAAGAGTATTTCCACAGCTCAACTGCTCAGGCATCTTTGATTATTGCGAGCGGGTGCTTCATCTGTCCAAGGCTCAAAGTTTCTATTTTAAGAGTGTCGCTGAAGCCTCTGAAAAGGTGCCTGAACTCAAAGCAGCAGTTACACAAGGGCAACTTAGCCTGTCGCAGGCACGGCGGATCGTACCCGTGTTGACGGCAGAAAATCATCAACATTGGATCGAACAGGCAAAAACCCTCTCCCAAACCTCCCTCGAAAAAGAAGTGGCTGCGGCAAACCCCAATGCTCGCCCAAAAGAAAAGATAAAGCCGGTTGCCAGACAAATATCCGAACTCAAGGTTCCCATTGACGATGAAACGGAAAAAAATCTTCTGGCCCTCAAGGATATCCTTTCCCAAAAGTTTGGCCGTCCAGCCAGCCTTGCGGATGTGGTCTGCTTTGCTGCCAAGACAACGCGTGAAAAGTTTGATCCCATGGAGAAGGCAAAAAGGGCGAAGTCGGTTTCCTTAGGAAACACAGCAGAGCAAGGACGACATCCTATTGCCGCGGCAATCAAGCACGAGGTTATAAGACGCGATGGCAATCAATGTACCTATGTGGGAAGCGATGGAGTACGGTGCAGCCAACGCCGATGGCTTCACCTGCATCACATTAAAGAGGTTGCAAAAGGCGGAACAAATACCGCTGACAATTTGCGCCTTGCATGTTTCCAACATCACCAGGCTCATCACGACAATAGAATTGCGTTAAATAATCCCCCGGGTGCCACGTCCGAGACTTACTGACCTTGGGCGCGGCATCTTCCTACCGCGCCCTCGGCCTCATCACGATTCCAAATGCAAAATCCAGGTTTAACACAAAACCTCTCCAAGGCGCAGTAGTTGAATTCTCTAGGTGGTTGGCTTAACCCTTGCACATTAGAACCGACGGAGGGTTGGGCCGTGCCTCCAGGTGGAGTGGATATGAGACTAATCATTTTGACAGTGCTGACAATTTTCGTCATTCAGGCTTCGTATGCTCAAAAGCTTCCCAAACCGTTTAAGTTGGGGGGACCAGCTCAAAAGTTGGATGAAGCCCAAGGCCCAGCCAAATTAGATCCAACGCAAAAGAAGACCCCCGATTATAACCGCCGATTAGTTCTTCCTGAAACAGCAATAAAAAAGGACGGCAGCCACGCAACAGGTGAGGCTGGAATCGCTCATTCCAAAAGAATGGAAGCTCCCGCAACCGATTCAACTCCCGGCAGCAAAATCACCGATGGAATTTTACAGGCCAAAGTCAATGACCTCATCGACAATCCTCAAGCCCAACAAGCTGCTGAAAAGGTCGTCGAAACCTTACTAACCGCTGAGGCCAATTCCTCAAGCCCATGCTCGAAAAGCGCTGCTTGTCGGATTATCGCTGACAGCACATTGGATGATATGAAAAGCGCAACCGGCAAAGAGGTTGCTGAAGCCAAGAATCTCGCGGAAGGCTTCTTAGATCCCAAGTCTCCCAAGAAACTTTCTCAAGACGGAGTCGAGGGAATGGGTAACTTAGTCGAGATGGCAGCCGGAAAAAACAAGCGTCTCGAAGATCAAATTAGACGCAGTCCTGAAGACCTGGAAGCCATTAAGAGAATCTGCGCTCGCAACTGTGCCGGACGCGGCTTAAAAAAACTGTTTTACCGACTCTTTGGTATCGCTGCCTGTGCCGCGTAATACGGGCGGGCTATGCCTTAATCACGAGCATCCTGACTTCAGACATTTCTTCCATTGCAAACCGTACACCTTCGCGGCCAAGGCCACTGTCTTTTACACCCCCATAAGGCATATTGTCGGCCCGCCAGGAAGGAATATCGCCGATCACCACTCCCCCCACCTCTAACACGTCCCAAGCTTTCAACATTTTCTCAATGTCACGTGTGAAGATACCGGCCTGCAGGCCAAATCGACTAGCGTTCACCTGCTGAAGAGCCTCATCAAAATCTTCGAAAGAAGACAGGACAGACACCGGTCCAAACGCTTCCTCAGAGCAGATTTTTTCGTCGATAGGCACATTCTCAAGCAAGGTGGCTTCAAGCACGGGACCTTTTCGATTTCCTCCGCAAAGGATTCGAGCGCCCCGCTTCTGAGCTGAGCGTATCCAGTCCTCTAAACGCTTGGCTTCAACTTCATCGATGAGAGGCCCGATGAAAGTCGATTCATCTTTTGGATCTCCCGTTTTTAATTTCTTGCTTTCCTCCACCAGCTTGTCCCGGAACTTGCTATAAATCGACGCATGCACCATCAAACGCTGGGCTTTGATGCAACTTTGCCCCGATTGATAAAACGCACCCACAATCACTCGCTGCACGCATTCGTCAATGTTTGAGTCCCTATCGATAATGCAGGCTGCGTTGCCACCTAATTCCAAAATGACTTTTTTCTTTCCGGCCTTTTTCTTAAGTTCCCAACCCACGGCAGGAGATCCTGTAAAACTCAGTAACTTGAGCCGCTCATCGGTTGTAAAAAGGTCGGCGCCGTCCCTATGGCAGGGAAGAATGGAGAAGGCTCCTTCCGGCAGGTTGGTTTGTGCCAGCACCTCTCCAATCAAAAGAGCGCCCACTGGAGTCTTGCTCGCTGGCTTCAAAACAAATGGACAGCCAACCGCAATGGCTGGCGCAATTTTGTGAGCAGCCAAATTGAGTGGAAAATTGAAGGGGGATATAAACGAACAAGCTCCCACCGGTACTCGCTTCCACATTCCAGTGTATCCCCTGGCTCTTGAGGTGATATCCAGCGGAATGACTTCTCCTACAAACTGGCCCGTTGCTTGTGCCGCTACCCGAAAAGTATCTATGAGCCTGATTACTTCTCCACGCGCATCTTTGATAGGTTTTCCCGCCTCGACACACAGAGCGAATGCTAACTCCTCAGCGCGTTCTGAAAAACTCTTCACACAATGTTCGAGCACCTGTCTGCGCTCATAAGTGGCCATCCTGCGCATAGGTTCTGCCGCCCGAACCGCCCTAGCGATCGCACGATCAATGGCAACGGCATCCGCAAGCGGTACCCGCGTTGCCAGCTCACCCGTAAATTTGTCCACAACTGCCAGCTCATGATTCGGCTCAAGCGGTTTATTCGCAATGTAGTAAGGATACGTTTTGCGTAACACCATTGGCGATTTACCTCGTCAGTGTCTTTTGAAACTTTGTGTTGCCTGCATATTAGCAGAATGCACGCAACCAGCCTATTTCCGAAGGGTTAGAGGGCCTTTTAATAGACTGTATACTTTTGGTGCACGGTAAGTTGCTGACTCTTCGAGAGAAAAAACGCATGAATAAACTGTATACAAAAACTTCATCACACTGAGCACCTGGAATAGCTATGCCGTAATTGGCATTCATATTGCTCTGTTCAATACTCGTAGAACATTTGAAAGCCGTGAGGCTTTCAACAACACGGCGCAACCTCCGTTCCGAGACGACAACTAGGCAGGTGCATTATGAAAAGAGCAACGAGCGTTAAACCATCACCTTCAGTAACCCTGATAGCACTCTTCGTGGCACTAGCCATTGGCGGATGTACGAACAGAAAAGTCAGCAGTTTGAATCCAGTTGGGGACCCGACTCCTCAACCTGTTCCTACTCCCACAGTCATCAACTGCTCGGTGACCGTAAACCCACAAAACGTACAGGTTACGGTAGACGATCAAGGCAATATGGTTGATCCTAAAAGCATCACTTTTGCCGTTATTTCCAATGTGGCGATTCAAGTGATGTCTTCTAATGCAGATCCCAACGCACTGACGCTGAATACCGCACTGCCAACGCAGGCAGCCCTGCAAAATAGCATTGTAGCGGACGTAAAGAGCACCACTGGAGGAAGTGTTGAATTTCTTGTACAAGCAAACAATGGCTATAGCACCGGCTCTTGCGCAGGCAACTATCAAGTCACCCCCATTACGGAACGCCCAAGCCCTCAGAATTTGTTATTTAATGTAACGGGCGACTTTACTGGCGATAACGTTCCTGATTCAGCGGGATGGGACATGACCACCGGTTACTGGTGGATCAATCGAACAAAGAAATTTGGCTCCTGGGACAGACTATCGCAGTGGACAAACGTCATGGCGAGCGACCTCAACAGCGATGGCAGGGCCGATATCATCGGGCGCGATGCACTTACCGGCAATTGGTGGGTGCAGCTTTCGAGCGGTACAGCGTTTATCAACCAATACCTGCTCAATTGGAATATCAACGCAGGGCTGGTACCTCCCAGTACAACAGGGGGAGCGTGGATTCTTCAGGCGACCGACAATAACGGTGTCCGTTGGGAATCTTCCATCACTCGGACTAACACCGCCCAGAACCCTATCCCTGTTGTGGCATCTACTCCCACATCCTTTGTGGCCAATCTTTCCCTCACAACCCTGGACCCGCTCCCACGACCTTATAATACTTCTACTACCCTTTCATGGCAGGCGCAGAATGCAAGCAATTGCGTTCTACGATATGGTTCCAACACGATTCAGTTGACGGGCAACTCTGGAACCGTGCAAAGCGACATTCTAACGGCCACAACAACCTTCACGCTCATTTGCTCAAGTCCCGCACTTGCTCAAATGATACGGGTGATCCCCGTTGGGGAGGCGCCCAATCCGGATATCACTCTCAACACGGATGCCAGGATCGTGAGAAAAAATAGTCGTGCGGAAGATGGCACCGTGCGGGTTAACTGGTCATCCAGTAACACCACTTCTTGTAACCTGTTTCAAAACGGCGCACTGGTTTCATCAGGTGTATCCGGTTCCTATCGGGAAAGTGATATTTCTCGTCCTGTGACGTTCAGGCTCGCATGTTGGAGCGCTCGAGGACCCATTGAAGCGGCTAAATCGGTAGACGTATCCACTGTACTGCAAGCCACTCCACAGGCGCTAGATTTTGGTACAGTCAACATCAAGGAGCGCTCAGCAGCCCAGTACATTGTTATTAAGAACGAAGATTATACGGCAGCCACCCATATCATGGTGGCTATTAGTACCCAATTTGTCCCCGCAGGTGGTAATTGTCCACACTCCCCGTTCAGACTTGGAGCCGGAGATCAGTGCAGAATTGGTCTTGCATTCAGGCCCACTGGAGAAGGACGTAAGAATGGAACGGTACAAATTCTTTACAATGACGGAATCTCAGAAATAAGCGCTCCCGCCATTCGGCTAACCGGAAAAGGAAACAAACCTAAAAAGGGAAAATAGGAGTTCAGCCATGTCGGAAGCACTCATACAAAAATCAAGGGCTTGGTTTACCCCGGCTGGATTGTTGCTGATGTTGTGGAGTACTGTAGTCACCGCGGTTGACATTCAACGCTATGGGATCGAATGGGGCATGTACTGGTGGTTTTGTAATCTAGCGCTCTTCGGTATGGGCGTTGGCTTGCTCATCCGCAGTCGAGCAGTGATTGTGGGATGGCTTTCCATTGCTATTTTCACCCAAACGTTTTGGCTTGCCGATAATCTCTTGCAGCTTTTTACGGGACGCAACACTCTCGGGCTCGTCCATTACCTCTATCAACCCGGGCTTCCGATGGATGAATTTCTCCTCAGTCACTACCACTATTTCACAATACCCGTCGGTTTACTTGCTCTGTGTTACCTTCCCCGCAAGGGACTGCGCCCCTACCCCTTAATTGCTTTCTTTAATCCGTTCATTTTTGCCGTCTCCTACTTTTGCTTCCCGGCCAACCAAAACATCAACTGTATCCATGAAGCCTGCGTACAATCTTTCGAACATTTAAGCGGCCCGGCCTATTCGCTGAGCTTTTGGGCCTTCACCTTCGTGCTCAACCTCGTACTCGCTAACCCTATCGACCGGTTTTTTAATCCGGAAATTTGGTCGGTTCGTATCCGATCAATCGTCTCTGTGTGCTTGAAAGGTGCCGTAATGGCCGGCATTGGCCTTACCATTTTGGACACGTCCTACAAGCTCTCGCTCCCCTCACTCAATTGTTTGGACGCAAAGACAGAGGGCGACGTGGATGTCGCTTGCCGTTACACGCGTTATCAAAGTCCATCTGAACTTGTCCTGGCGTATCGTGCAACCAATCACTCCGTCTTTCGCACCGTTTGTACGACGACTATTGCCTTTGATGGAGTCGAGACACCACTCAATGACAGTATTGTCATTGAAGGCCAAAGCTCCCTGGATTTAAGCACAGTGGTTCCCTCGCCCAGCTCAGACACGCTGCTATCATTTAAAAGTTCTTGTAAAGAACAGATGACGAACTGATTTCAGCCGTGCGCTTCCCGTATCGCTTCAACCGGATCAAGGTTTGAAGCTTTCGCGGCTGGATACAACGTTCCGAGGAAAATTAGAGCGATGGCCACCAAGTAAATGGCCAACACAGAGAGCGGTCGCAGCTCAATGGGAATGGTGCGATCGTAATAAATTTCGGGGAGCTGATAGCTTGAAAAATATCTTACATAGACGATAAAGGCACTGGTACACACCGCCCCCAATGCCAGCCCGCTTGCACCCAACCAGGCTCCCTCCCAAATAAAAATATTGCGTATTTGGGGCCTCGAGGCTCCGAGGGCGCGCAAAATTCCGATGTTTTTTCTTTTGTGCGTTACGTGCATCATCAAGGTAATGATGATGTTCATCACGGCAATGACAATCGCAAGACTCAGGATTGAAAACATGGCATACTGTTCGAGTTTCAACGAATGAAAGAGCGCTTGATTGAACTGTGTCCAGCTCTGCGCCTGCCATTGCGCCGGAACCATTTGACTGACCGCTTTTGCCACCTGGTCGGCCCGCTCCAAATCGCTTGCCCAAAGTTGCCAGCCAGAGATTCTACCTTCAAGCTTGAGAAGATTTTGCGCCTCTTCAATGTCAGTAAAAAGAAATTGTTGATCAAAATCATAATGCCCGGACGAATAAAGACCACTCACCCGATAGCTTTGGGATTTTGGCACTAGCCCCAGCATCCCCGTCCCCTCAGTGGGTGAGATTACTTGGATGCTATCACCGACCCCTACCGCCAACCGCCCAGCCAACTCAGATCCCAGCAGCACAGCCGCTTCTTTGGAAGGATCCGGTAGAGTGCCTTCAACAATATCCGTTCTCAACTTGGTTAGCTCTTCTTGGGGAAGCCCTCTCAAAACCGCACCCAGTGTTCGGGTTTGTGATTCGACGATCATTTCGCTTTCGACGTAAGGAAGCACTCTGCGCACTTCAGGAATGCCGGCAAGGCGTGCTGTCCAGGAATCAAAATCGGTAATCGCAACATCACCGGTACGCGGCTTTAAGATCACGTGAGGATAAGCCTTCAGCACTCTGTCCTTTAGGGCCGTTTCAAAACCATACATCACGGAGAGCAGGCAACTCATGGCAGCTACTCCCACTCCTATAGCCAGCCACGACAGCAATGTCAGCGAGCTAAATGCCCCTGAAGCCGTTCCTTTCAACAGAAATCGTTTCGCGATAAATGGTTCAAAACTCATTTTATTTCTAGGCTAGTAATCGTCCTCCGGATCCGGTTGATTAGGCGGAAGCGGCGAACCTCCCATGGTATCGTCGGGCGGAATGGGGACAGACTCGTAATCCTCAGGGCGTGGAGGAGGAGGTGGCGGTTCATAATTATCCGGATATTCATATTGCGGAGGACTATAGTAGTTGGGGGGCGCTCCAGGATTGGGAGGCTGACCATGATCCTGGCGTGGAAGCCCTGTTGGGTTTGGAACAGTCAAATTTTTCGGCGCGTTGCGATTTTCGGGCTCTACCGATTCCAGCGGCATTGAACCAATATCCGGTCCTTCCTCAGCAGGCGGCATCTTGTCCGTTTCCTCAGTCGTTTGCTTTTTGACAGACGTCTCTTTGTCCTTGCCAACAAACACATAGTATCCCACCAGTGCTGTCGCAATAAACAGAAGCAACCAAAGCCATTTCTTCACCCTAAAAACCTCTTTCAAAGTCCCGTGTTTCCCGCATCCAATCAGTGGATTTGGGTTTCTGTCGGACCTAGTGTAAAGTACCTCCGAACGCGCTGATAAACAATGGGATTTGCTTGGTTAACTCAATGAACCATCAAAAGAACAATAAAGCATCTACGCCCAGTGAGATTCCAAATATCCATTGGGCTGACCATGTGGCTGAGGAACTGATCGCAAAACACCCTGACAAAGCTGAATTTGTCTGTGCCTCCGGAATTTCGCCAAGCGGAGTCGTGCATATCGGAAACTTTCGCGAAGTCATTACTGTTGACCTAGTTGTCCGCGCTCTTCGTGATCGCGGAAAACCAGTGCGCTTTATTTATAGCTGGGATGACTTTGATGCACTTCGAAAAGTACCTGCAAATCTTCCCGAACAAGAGTCGCTAACCTTGCACTTAAGAGAGCCCATTTCGCTCATACCCGATCCTTTTGGAGACTGCGAAAGCTATGCCGCCCACTTTGAAAAGTTATTTGAATCAGAGCTGAAGCAACTTGGGATCGAACCTCAATATATTTATCAAAATCAGCGCTACAGACAAGGCCGCTATAACGATGGCATTCGTAAGGCATTGGAAAAGGAAAAGGAAATCGTTGCCATTTTGAATCGTTGGAAAACGGAAGCGCTTGCTGACGACTGGACATGCGTCAGTATTTTTTGCAAAGAATGCAAAAAAGATTTAGCCAGACAAATTCGCTTCGAAGCGCCCAGCCGTTTCCATTACAGCTGCACTCATTGTAAGAGAGACTACTCTATCGACATGGATCGTGAAGGGGGCGTGAAGCTCTTGTGGCGTATTGACTGGCCGATGCGATGGGCGCAAGAAGGCGTGGATTTTGAGCCCGGAGGCAAAGATCATTCTTCTCAGGGGGGCTCATATGATACGGGGGCTGAGATCGTCCGCACTGTTTATGGAAAAGAACCGCCGCAATATCTTCAGTACGATTTTGTTCTGGCCAAAGGACTTGGCGCGAAGCTTTCCTCGTCATCAGGCAGACTCATTACTTTGACTGAGGCGCTTGAAATTTATGAACCTCAAGTAATCCGATGGATTTTCGCAAGTCGTAAGCCCAACATTGATTTTTCAATCGCATTTGATCTCGATGTCATGAAAGCCTACGACGATTTTGACCGGACTGAAAGAATTGCGACCCAACAAGAAGCGAGCGACGAACGCCGCTACCAGTACGACAAGAGAATTTATGAACTTTCAGTTGTAGCCAAAGATGAGTTTGTGGCTGCCTCAACGGCTGCGCAATTTCCTTTCCGCCACTTGTGTAACATCCTTCAAATTCATGAAGGCAACATTGAAAAAGCAAAAAACTACTTCTCTCATTCCATTAAAACACCCTTCGATGACAAGCGTTTTCAGGCAAGAGCCACGCGTGCCTGGAAATGGATTACTAGCTACGCACCTGAAGAATTTCGTTTTCAACTTCGATCGGATACCCCACCGGCAGCGAAACACAAAGAGGCGATTGCCGCACTTGTTCAGCTTTTGGAAAAACTTGATGCACCCACTGCAAGTAGTGAGGAGCAGCTTGCAAGCAATATTTACGAAATCATTAAGAGCCGGCACCTTGAGCCAAAGCCATTTTTTCAGGACGTGTATTCTATTCTCATTTCAAAACCCAACGGACCAAAGCTCGCATCGTTCTTTCTCATTATCGGCCCGAAGAGGGCAGCAGAACTTTTGAAGCAGGCGCTGAAGTAGGAGAGGTCGGCTTGTTGGTTAGTACACCAACCACCATACGACGTGGGTCGTACTGCAACTCACATTCTCTCCGGCTGCGTCGCTAATATTGACTTCAACAGGGAATGAACCGTAGTTACCGAAACTCACCCAGGCGTTTAATCCCCACACATCCCACACGTACATAAAGGCGTCCGGTGAAGTGGCGAACCAATTAATCGAGTAGGGCGCAACACCTGTATTTTCGGGAACTGTGGTCGTTAAAGAAACCCCTTCACCAAGGTACGATGGATTCGGCGAGCTCGTCACACTGCAAGACAGATGATCTCTCACCGTGATACTCGTCTGCAAGTTCGTTCCAGCGTTGCACAAAGCCCCTGAAGTGGAAGAACGTGCGGTTGCCGTAAGAGTCTTCGACCCTCGGGTATCAAAGCGCACCTGTCGCCAGCTTCCTGAAGATTGAGTCACTACCCCGCCAGCCGCATCGAATGAGGTGATTTCCAGATTTTCACCCGAAGTGGCATTGACTCTGAACCCTATGGAATTACCGGAGTAATAGTATCCGCTGGTATAAGCCGTCAGTGAGCAAGTCAGCGCTATCGACGGAGTAAAGTTAAGAGCAATGGTTCGGTTCACCGTTTCTGTCACTGCACCGGAAGTGCTCGTTGCTGTGACCAGCACGTCGAAATTATGGGAGGCGTTATCGGTGCTTCTTACGATAGCCGTATTGCCTGATTGCACTACCGTCACATTGAGTTCAGAAGTACTAAATGAAAAAGTTGGCGCAGACGCAAAATCGGTTGCTGTAGCAGTCAGAGTAACCGGATTTCCAGCCGGAACTGTCTGCGAGGGAGAGGCCGCCACAAAAAGTGCAGGAACGTTGCGCACGGTGATCGCCTTGGAACAGGTCACCGAGTTATCATCGTCATCCGTAAGAACCAGGGTCGCTGTCCTTGTCCCAGCCGTTTGGTAAGTTGCCATAACGACGGCTTGGTTGGGTGTTGGGTTGGTAATCCCTCCAATGGCTGTACTGCTCTGTTGGCCCGGCCCAAAATCACTGAATGTGTAGGGTGCCGTTCCACCTGAAGCCGTTGCTGTAAATTGTACGACGGAATTGATGACTGGCGATACAGGATTAGCGACAAACTGACAAGCCAAAGTCGAATCGTCATCGGGTCTCACGGTCACTACCAATGAGCAGGAAGCGGATGCACCACTTGCATCACTGATACTAAATTGGTCGGACAGGGAAATATTTCCATTCCCGTCGTTGGTATACGTGCGGGATACCGTTACCGCTCCGGAAAAAGAATTCGACACTCCTGAAATCGTGTAAGGCCCCGTTCCGCCGGTCACAGAAATGGTAATCGCGGTGGGTTGTCCAGAAAGCACGCTGCCCCCGCTATTTGCAGGCAAGCTAGCCGAACATCCGAGCTGCAAGCCCACGATGACCCTCTCAGGAATTTCAATTTTGCAAGCCTGTATGAATGGGATAAGAGCAACCGTAATCATTAGGAGCATTCTTTTTGTAAACATGCCAATCCTCCAAAATCTAAAATGATCACTTGCAACTTGCGTTCCGAGAGGCAGGAATGGAAGCTACATTTTTGAGCATGCGCAATCTTTAGGTTTTTTCTGCGCTTTGGTGAACTTTGGGAGAATACAGTTAGGCCTGCCTTTGTCGATAAAATGAACGAAAGAGGGGCCGTGTAAACAGATTCAGGCTAGCCACCGAATGTTAGAAATTACAATTTGCGCCAAGCAAAGGAAACACGCTAATCAGCAGTTTGATTTTCCAAGAATCCCCAACAAGTAAGCCATTTTCGATCATCATCTGAGAGGGGCGCCTTTTCACCCGCGTTTTGGATGAGTTGAAAAAGTGATTGCGCGTATTTTCCATTTTTTCTTCGCACCGCCCATTCTACAAACGAAAAGGCTCTGCAAAATAAAATACCGTTTCGGTACAAAGTAATGGAGTCCGAGAGATGATGAAGCAAACAACCGGCCAATACATACCAAAAAACCGGAATAAAATAACCGATAATAGCGAGCAGGCCGTAAAATTCAATGGTGTGAAAAATACAAATGGAGAAATAGTCATAGTGAGATCTTTTCTTAAGCATCTCAAAATAAGGAAAAAAGCCCTGGGGATTTAAAGAACCGGTGTCCCAAACATATTGCAAAACATGATCGACATCGATCAATATCGAGGAAACTCCCACGACCACTGCATTATCCCCAATGACTGGGTAAAGTGCCGTACTCCAAACCGCCCCTTGAATGAGATGCGATCGCGGACTACTCACGGTTTTTCCCTACCGCTACTCACGCCTGCTGCACCCACATTGTCTTTAATCCATCTCATGTAATCCAGATTTCCTTTTTGAACCCCAAATACAAGAACACAGGGGACTTCGTAACTGTGAACTTTTTTCACTTCAGCAATTAAGCCATCGACTTCGGATGCAACCGTTTTTGCAATGACCACCGCTTCGGTCGACTCCTCGAGCACTCCTTTCCACCAATACATGGAATGCATACCGTCGAGGATATTCACACACGCTGCGAGTTTTTTTGTGACCAGCGCTTTACCCAACTTCTCTGCTTCTGTTTTGTCTGTTGCTGTAATGTAGGCAATGACCACATCCATGAACTGACCTCCTACTGCAAGACGCCCATCGCTCTCAAGGCCCCTGTCACGCCATTTAACACAAATTGAACGGCGATAGCAGTAAGAATAAGTCCCATGATCCGAGTGAGTATGTTTAGACCTGTTCTCCCAAGAATGTGAAAAAGATAGTGCGCCCCTTTCAGAACAGCATAAGAAGCAGCCATCGCTCCAATAATCGCAAGAACAAGTCCAACTCTGCTCAACCAATTTCCCGCCTGCGTGGCGTAAAGAACAACCGTTGAGATGGCCCCGGGACCTGCAAGCAATGGCGTGCCCAGCGGAAAAACAGAAATATCTTCACGTTCCATGCTCTCATTACGTTCTTCAGGTTGAACGCGTGAGCGTTGGGCATTGAGTTGTGAAATTCCCAAGAGCAAAAGCAAAATTCCGCCAGCAATCTGAAAGGCCGGCATGGTGATTCCAAAAAGGTTGAATATTGAAAGCCCCGTCAATGCAAAAACAAGCAAAATACCCATCGCAACCAGCGTTGCTTTTCTCCGTGTTCGGATGACAGCCTGCTCACTGAGCCGCTCCGTCAAGGTAAGATACAGCGGAACCATTGCAAACGGATCGACAATGACAAAGACTCCGATAAAGGTACTGATGAATTGAATCAACTCTGCAACCATCTCTTTAACCGTTCGCGCAATACTACACCATAAGTATTTGAGTTTACAACATTTATTTAATCTTGACGCGGCACATTAGTGTAGTATAACCACCTCAAGCTCAGTTTAGGGGGCACTTACACAAAGGAGTTGAAGATGAAGCGTTTATTGGTTGTTCTGGCGCTCGTTGCGGGTGCCACCCTGTTCGCCCAATGGCCATGCGGCGGCGGTTACGTTGGTGGTGGGTACGGCGGATATGGCGGATACGGGCCCTACGTTCCCTACGGCGGTGGCTACGGCTGTGGATACGGCGGGTACGGCGGCGGATATGGTGGGTATTATCCTTCCTATCCCGGCTACAACCGGGAATACACACGATACGAACGGTATGAGCGGTATGAAAACGAACGGGAAAGCTTTTACCCAGGAGCGGGATATTTTCCCCCAGTAGTCTATGGTGGTGGTCCAGTAGGCTACGGTGGTGGTCCAGCTCTCTATCCGGCTTACCCGAACCCGTGGGTTTCCGTAGAGGTTTACCCCCGCCGTCGGCGTCCTTTTGTTGGAGTATACGGTTACGGCGGATACGGCTATTAGCACCTGACTTTCGCTTACATTACAGAAAGAGGCGGCCTATGCCGCCTCTTTCTTTGCATACCTCTTCAAAAGTTGGCCCTTCCGACCAAATCGGGTAAAACTACTGCATGCGAAAAGAAACTTCCCCCGAGCCGGCCAACTGCGTTGAAGAACAACCTTCGTACAAACTTAGAAATCGGGTACGTATTGTAACCGCGGCCTCTTTGTTTGACGGACATGACGCTTCAATAAATATTATCCGCCGTCTTCTTCAATCGAGCGGCACCGAAGTCATTCACCTGGGACATAATCGTTCGGTGAGTGATATCGTCACCGCAGCAATCCAGGAGGACGTTCAAGCCATTTCAGTGAGCAGCTACCAAGGCGGACACATTGAATTTTTTAAGTTCATTTTGGATTCGCTGACAGAGCAACAATCTTCTCATATCAAAGTATTTGGGGGCGGGGGAGGCACGATCACGCCAGCAGAAGCGCTAGAGCTCGAAAAGGTTGGGGTAACCAAACTTTACTCTCCGCAAGACGGGCGCTCCCTGGGACTGCAGGGTATCATTGACCACCTACTCAGACATTGTGACCAACATCCACTAGAAAAAGTGGATTGGTTGAGACTGCCTCAATTCGATACGAATCCGCGCGCATTGGCGCATGCGATGACTTGTATTGAAATGTCAGACGCCTTCCAATCTTCAGGTCCTTACGGCTCGCATACGAGGGATTTACAGGAATTACAGGCAAAAATACTTGCGAAAAATAAGACGGGTACCGTCGTAGGAGTGACTGGCCCGGGTGGCGCCGGCAAATCCAGTTTTACGGATGAAATTGTCCTGCGGCTTCTTGAAAAAGAGAGCACGAGTCGAATCGCCATATTGGCCATCGATCCTACCCGGCGCAAGACAGGAGGGGCCCTTCTCGGTGACCGGTTGAGAATGAACTCGTTGTCCGATCCCCGTTGCTTTATGAGAAGCCTCGCTACCCGTCAAATGGACGCCTCTCTCAGTGAGGCCACTAAGGATGCCATCGCCCTTTTGCGCGCGGCAAATTTTGATTGGATCTTCGTCGAGACCGGTGGCATCGGACAGGCTGACACTTCTATCGTCGATCTGGTTGATATTAACATTTACGTAATGACTTGCGAGTTCGGAGCACCTACACAGCTTGAAAAAATTAACATGCTGGACTACGCAGATTTGGTCATCATCAACAAATTTGATAAGTCTGGGTCCGCCGATGCTTTGCTTGAGGTACGCAAAGCATTTCGACGTAACCATCAGCCATTGGCTACTCACTCCCTTGAACTTCTGCCAGTCTTTGGAACGATTGCTTCCCGCTTCGGTGATTGCGGTCTTAACCAGGCTTTTGAGCATCTGTATCGATTGAGAGAGCCCGACACCAAGACGCAAGCGCTTACCGTCAGCCACGTCCCAGATAGCAGCAGACAAAGTATCGTTCCGCGTGAAAAGTCGGGGTATTTGTCTGAGATTGCAACTGTCGTGAGAGGCTATAAAGAGCGCATCAAGAAAAATGCCGATCGGATTTCGCAAATTGAGGCGCTGGAAAAGGTTCTGGCTCAACCAAACCTTTCTCCGGAAACACGTTTAGGGCTTCAATCTGAGCTTGCACCAAGAGAAGAGGAAGTGGATGCGGATGTGTCTTTTGCTCTCAAAGAATATCCGGCTATTGAAAAGCAATATCGACAACAATCGCTCACCTATGAGGTAAGGAAAAAATCTGTTTCATTGCCTGCGTTTCATGAGAGCTTGTGCCGAAATCAAATCCCTAAGATTGCGACGCCACGCCTGCGGTCGAAAGCAGATTTGGCTGAATTTCTTATGCTTGAAAATTTTCCGGGCCGCTTTCCTTACACCGCTGGCGTATTCCCGCTGAAGAACCCCGAAGAATCGCCTAAAAGACAATTTGCCGGCGAAGGCACACCCACTCGAACAAATCGACGTTTTCACCTTCTGTGTGACGGTGAAAAGGCAAAGCGGCTTTCGACCGCTTTTGACAGCGTCACTCTCTATGGTGAGGATCCAAACGAGCGACCTGATATTTTTGGTAAAGTTGGCGAAAGCGGAGTGAGTATCTGTACGCTCGATGACATGAAGAAGCTGTATGCCGGGTTTGATCTTTGCGATCCCAGCACTTCCGTTTCCATGACAATCAATGGTCCGGCTCCCATGATGCTTGCCTTCTTCTTTAATACCGCAATCGACCAGCAAATGGAGCGATTTCGACTTCAGATGAAGCGAGAGCCCAATCTTGAGCAGGCCCAGCAGATTAAATTCGACACATTAAGAAAGGTACGAGGAACCGTCCAGGCGGATATCCTGAAAGAAGACCAGGCGCAAAACACGTGTATTTTCTCCACTGAGTTTGCTCTGCGTATGATGGGCGACATCCAGCAGTATTTTGTCGAAAACAAAATTCGCAATTACTACTCAGTCAGTATCAGCGGCTACCACATTGCCGAAGCGGGAGCCAATCCCATTTCCCAACTCGCCTTTACGCTCGCCAATGGCTTTACCTATGTCGAATATTACTTATCACGTGGCATGCCGATTGATTCGTTTGCACCGAATTTGAGCTTTTTCTTTAGCAACGGGTTGGACCCAGAATATACGGTCATCGGCCGCGTTGCTCGACGGATTTGGTCTACTGTAATGAAGTACAGATACGGTGGAAACGAGCGGAGCCAGAAACTGAAATATCACATCCAGACATCAGGCCGTTCTCTCCATGCACAGGAAATTGCTTTTAATGATATTCGTACCACTCTGCAGGGGTTAATTGCCATGATGGATAACTGCAATTCTCTGCACACTAATGCGTACGACGAAGCCGTCACAACTCCAACGGAAGAAAGTGTCCGTCGGGCAATGGCCATTCAGCTCATCATTGCAAAGGAGTTTGGCTGGGCAAAAAATGAAAATGCATTACAAGGAAGCTACTTTATTCAGTGGTTGACCGAATTAGTGGAAGAACAGGTTCTGGCAGAATTTGATCGCATCTCCACGCGCGGGGGAGTGCTCGGTGCCATGGAAGCTCAGTACCAGCGCTCAAAAATTCAGGAGGAGTCTCTTTATTATGAAAACTTGAAGCACTCAGGAGAACTGCCAATCATTGGAGTGAATACCTTTCTGTCGGCGGAAGAAGGCTCAGCCATCAAGACTCCCGACAATCTAACCCGAGCCACATTGACTGAAAAGAAAGAGCAAATTGATAATCTCGCTGCATTTCAAGCGAAACACTCCACGCAGTCACCGCAAGCCCTTGAAAAACTAAAAAACGCTGCTCTGAGCGGTGAGAATATTTTTGAAGTCCTGATGGAAGTCGCGCGTGTCTGCTCATTAAGCCAAATGACAAATGCGCTGTACCATGCGGGCGGAAAATACAGAAGGCCGATCTGAACAATAATTGAGCTATCGTTTTTGTTGCATCAATCTTAGGAAATCCGAATCGGTAGACATGATGAAATTTCCCTTGCCCTTGAGAGTCTTTTTGTAAGCATCAAGAGTCCGGGTGAATTCGTAAAAAGCAGCATCTTGACTGAGGGATCGTGCATAGATGGAAATGGCTTCTGCCTCGGCACGGCCTTTTATTTCCTGGCTTTTGCGATAGGCAGTCGACTCGATTTCCTTGAGATCCCGATTCAGTTTCCCTTGAATCTTAGCTTGTTCTCCCTTGCCAATCGACCGAATTTTCTCAGCTATCCGCTTGCGTTCCGAAATCATTCGTTCATACACTTTTTCTTCGACACTTTTCTCATAAGCAATGCGGCGCAATTGAACATCAATCAATTCAATACCCAGATCACCCAGTTTATCTTTTGCTCGTTCAAGAATCATCGCACTCAGACGTTCTCGTCCCACCGAGATCGCTTCCAATTCCCCAGTAATTTCCTCTTCCATTTCCACATCGGTTGCCTGGACCAGCTCATCCGGGCTGTCTTTACGTTGATTGCGTTTCTTGATGCGATCAAAAATGGTATTGGTATTTCTGACTGCCTCAACCAGATTATGATTGGATATTACGTCTCTCGTCGCACCATCTAAAATGCTATCCAGTCTTGTCTGGGCAGCATTCTCTGCGCGCATTGTTTGTGCAAACTTCACTGCATCGCTAATCCGCCATCGCGCGGTTGTATCTACCCAAATGAACTTCTTATCCTTAGTTGGAATCTGATTTGAATCACCATCCCACTCGAGTATTCGCTTGTCGAAATAGCGCACTTCTTGAATCAAGGGTACTTTCCAGTGAAGCCCCGCACTGGTTACCGGGTTTCCGACCACCCTTCCAAATTGCGTGATAAGCGCTTGCCTTCCCTCTGGCAGCGTATATGCGGAACCAAAAAGTATGAATAAGAAGCAAGCTACAGAGGCAACGCCGATTATGAGTTCTCTGTGTTTACTCACTTGGGGACTCTCCCTTCACCGCAGGTGCTGGCTGCGGCACTGGCATCGGAATCCCTGCTTGTGGGGGATAAAGCGGAATGATACCTCGTACCTTACTATCGACGATAATCAATTTATCAAGACCCGAGAAAATCTCTTCCATGGCTTCCAAGTATAGCCGTCGACGCGTGATTTCGGGGGCTCGCCGATATTCAACGAGTCGCGAGTTAAAATTTGCAGCATCACCTTTTGCCCCGTTGACGAGCATTACTGCGTATGCCCCTGCTTCGGCAATCACCTGTTCCGCCTTGCCCTTCGCCTCGGGAATGACATTGTTGTATTCACGCTCGGCCACATTAATCGCCTTTTCCTGCTCTTGTTTCGCGGCATTCACATCATTAAAGGCTGCCTTCACCGTTTCCGGAGGCGTGACATCCTGAAGCACGATAGCGGCCACCGCAATTCCCATGTCGTATTTATCAAGAACCTCTTGAGTGAGTTTTTTGGCATCGTCAGCGATTTCCACGCGTCCGGTAGTCAGCACTTCTCCCACTAATCGATCCCCAACTACTCTGCGCATTATCGACATGGAGACGTCGCGGATATTTTTCTTAACATCTCTAGCGTGAAACAGAAACTTCCACGGATCACTAATGCGAAATTGAACGATCCACTCTACGTCAGCTACATTGAGATCCCCAGTGAGCATGAGACTTTCCTCGCCATAGGAATCTTTGGAATACTCTGTTTTTACTCCTTGTTGATCGTGCGAGCGAAAACCAAACTCCTCCTGCAAAAGAACTTTTGACGGAACCTTTGTCACACTGTCGATGAAAAAGGGAAGTTTAAAATGAAGCCCAGATGGAGAGGTTGTGTGATACCGCTGAAAACGGGTTACCACCCCTTCTTCACTTACGTCCACCGTATAAACTGAAGTCAAAATTCCGATGAGCGCAAGCAGGATCAAAATTCCATACACTACCGTGTGCGGAAATGACGAACGTCCTGGTCCGCGTCCTGTCCCACCTCCACCCCCGCCAAAATAATCACGAACCCGGCGCAGCAATTCCTCTAGCCAATCTTCAGGTTCGCGGCGCCCACCGCGCACTTCTCTCAATATTCGCCCGTCTTCATCGCCATTGTTCATTGTGCTACCATACTTTAGTTCATCTTCTGTTGAAAGAAGATAGGGAAAAATGTAACCTTTTTTTTAATGGCTCGTCTTGGTGCAATTTTATGGCTGTGTTTTGGTGCATTTGGACTTGGACTTATCCTTTTGGAGGCCAGCCGTCGCAAACGGCCTATTCGGTCCACGTGGTTTTTGCTTGCCCTGGCGTTAGGACCCATCTTTCTATGCTTTATTCTTCCACTGTGGCTAGGTCGCTGGGGAAAAGAAACCAACCGCATTAACAGGCAAGATAATATCCACAATTGAACTAAGTCTTAAGTTATAGACGTTAAAACTGGCCCACTTCAGTGTGGATGGAACGCTTATACCGTAGGCACAGTCGCCCGTTGTTCGCGAGGCAACCTGCTTGCCGCTCGCTGTTTATACATCCCCAGGTATTCTTTGTAACAAGTCCTTCTTCATCCCCACCGAAGTGGACCAGTTTAAAATTTTAGGATCCTTTTCCTCAGTTTTACGCCCATACCCACCTTTAGAGAGCGTGCCCACCTTTAGAAAAATGACATAGCTCTCATGCGAATAGGGAGCGTACCCACGTTTAGAAAAATGACATAGCTCTCATG
>JACQOU010000204.1 GCA_016207775.1 Deltaproteobacteria bacterium | reverse complement strand
GAAAAGGGTCATCCTTCCTTTTCAGGAGGGGACCCGTGAGCAAAGCTCACGGGGCGGAGGCCTTATTTCTAAAAAGAATGTACTTTTTCAGTCAGAGGCAACAAAAATTACTTTTGAAATGGTGGTTTCATTGCGATTGAGATCCCGAACAGTTAGGAAGATGTTTTTTTGTCCCCCGTGAAAATAGACAGCTCTGAAAGTACCGCTGGTTCCAGAAATCTGAGGGTTGGATAGTGTCCTGTCACAGCCAAGCTCACTATCGCAAAGATAGTTACTTGTGAAAAAGGCGGTATAAGGCGGAGTTCCTCCGGAAACTTCAAAAGTAAAAGTCACATTGTCAGTGGCCTTGGGGGACGAAGGGGCGGCAACTAAACGGGCAATGGTGAAGGGGGCGCCTGTCTGGGGCAGAACAGTGATCTGATAGGAACAAACGAAAGGAGTGTTTTTCGAATCCCAACCATTGATCGCTCCATCGACCTGAATATTGGCAGCCGATTCATTTACGAACGTTCGGTAAACCGTCATGCGTGAGTTAAAGGCACGAACACCTGTTTGATCCTGAATCGAATAAGGCGCTTGGCCTCCCGAAATGACTAGATCGATACCTGTCTGCGAACCATCCCCACGCGCAGCGGTGCCAGAAGCCGCATTGAGTGCGCCGTTACAAAGGATGGCCTTGCTTTCTTCACTAATCGGACCATCGCCACCACCACCGAAGAGTGAACCGCGCATCCCGTCGTTATCAGGCTTATTGCAACTCGAAAGGAGTATTGAGATAAGGCCGATGATGCAAAAAAGCTTTTGTATGTCCATGGTGCATCCTCCCCGCTGTGAATCAATGGCTCAAAATGGAAGCACGCCAATTGCCTATTCTCAAAGAATGCAAAGAATGGACCGACAGTGCATGTGTGGCTGAGGACTGTTTTTTCTAAAAATAATACCAGTAGTTATGCGAATTTCACCCCTCGCACGCCAGAGCCATCTCCTTAATTGTGCTGTCAAGCAAACAGCCACAGTTGGTTCAACTACTCGTTCTGTTACGAGAAAATGGTTCGGTCTTCTGTCAAGTTTGTAGGCGGGAGGCACTGGGTCTTAGCTCCTCCGCAATAATAGCCTTTGAATATTGCAGTGACACTGTGGGGTGTGCTGTGGCTTCTGACATGAAACATTAGGGCATTTTTGCTCGCCTGCCAGCTTTACTCCTGAGGCTCGGGTCCGGGCGGTGGGCTGTTTGTGTAACCATCCTGGAAAGCCTGCTGATCCCTTAACCACTCGTCACGGGTCAACCCCCGCTTTTCAGGTTTGTAATCTGGATGGCTAGGCGTGATTAAATCCCCATTTAAGTCGTAGCCCTGAGAGTCGATTGATAAAAATCTGTTTTGCCGTCTTTCTGGATCCTTGCTTACTCCAGTATAACCCCGCAGCACTTGGGGGGTATTATTAGGCTTTGGAGTATCGTTGAATATTTCATTCTCTTTTCTTGTCTGTTCGTCGAAGGTATTCATCAAAATACTCAAGCCTGGAATCAAGTCGCTCGGGCGCCTCTTCAGTACCCATCCCGCAATTCTTAGCGTTGCCGATGAAGGTGCTGGATTCATTTCCGCAGACTTTGTCGCAAACTCATTTGCTGTTACGATGCCATCACTGTTCTGGTCATATTTTGAAGCACCCTCATTTCGGGCTTCATTCCACTGCTCAAGCATCTTGTCCCCAGATGTCTCTGATTCCGCAGGAGAAGAGGCGATGACTTCCGAAAACTTGCTTTTTAGAGCGGAACTATTTTTCATCTCCTCAACAACTTGTCCCGAATGACAGCTTAAAATAACTGCCGTAGTAGCACCCTGGCTGTCGGGATGAATAGCGTCTGCTGCGGCTGAAAGAATGTCGGTGGTGTAATGTTCGTTTTTGGCTAATCTTGCTGTGGCTTTTATCCCCGATGCTTTCAAATGCCTTAGCTCCGCAGCAGCTTGCTCCACCGATGGTTTAAGTATTTTGCTGCCGTCAGGTAGACTAATTTCCACACCCTGGCCAACAGTGTCGTGTCGGCCGCCCGAAACTCCCCCGTGCCCCAAATAAATAATGTCTACGGAACCGCTGTAACCTTTAGGGTACTTTTCCTCGACTTTTTGTTTTATGAATGACTGAAGAGGCATGGTGGCGGGCTTTGCGTTAAGCTCAATAAAAATAGTATCGGATCCACTTTTCTGATAGCCTGCTGTAAGTTTCTTCATTGTTTCGGACATCTTTCTTAAACTATCGAACGGATCTTCTGAGTCGCTCCACTCCATTAAACTGGGATTCCAGGACAATTTCTTTTTACCGTCCTCGATAGCTTGTGTATCAACTTTCGGTCCAAATGCGTTTGCCATACAACCAGGGTTATTAATCAAAATGGCAACACGTTTTGGAATATTTTGTTTCGCCAAATCGCTGTTCATTGGAGTTGAGACAGTTCCGACATCCGCGGTAGCGCGCGGTGGCAGATCCGCATTAGCCAAATCCGACCCACCATGGTGTGTCCGATCCCCAGCTAAACAGGCGCGCACAATAATTGAAACCAACAGGAAAATATGCAGGACATTCATACAGTCCCCCCTGTCCGGAATTTGGAGCAAGTAACATGCCACGGCGGCTTAGCGGTAAGCTATTGGATAAAGTGGCCTTATTTCTGTGGTGGAATTTGAGAGTTGTAGACCGAGTGAATACTGGTTTTGTTAGACTGACAAGTGTACAACGAGTCTACGATTGGTCGCCTCTGTGGTTCTTTCTGAAAAAAAAACCGGTGAACAAGCAGACGGTGCCCTCACGCAGGTGGAGGTCTGATCTTCCGAGCCTGGTAGGGAATGAGTCCTAAGCCTTCCAGTTCATTTTGCCACACGTAGGCTTTGACTGCTTTGAAAGCAACTCCCCATTCGACAAGCCGGCTGTAACATAAATAACACCAGCATTTTCCAAAGGGATTCGATTTGGAAGCCCTTGTTACCTTCAGTGCAACCGTTCCTGCAAAGGCTCGTAGGAACGCTTGAAAGGATTCTCGCCTTTTGGCTCGAATGACTAAGTGTAAATGTGAACCCGCATTGGCGAATTGATAAACACGTACCTCATGTCTACGACTGAGCTTGCTTAAACAGGCCCGGATAAAACACGCATGGGATTTTTGAAGAAGGGAGAGCGGCCCTTTGGCCACATCTGAGCGAAGCACAAGATGCATGGCCTTCTTTCGTGAAAAAGGTCTTCGACCTTTCTGGCGTCCTACCGAAAGGCTGCCTCCATGCTCTGTGCCCATCTTATCGTCGATTAATTTTAACTGTCCTCGCCAACCCATGGAATATGTCTAGCAAGTTATCGACGTAAAGGCAATGGTATTTCGTCGATAATAGGGGAGCGTGAGAGTATTTGCCCACAGGTCATTGGGAGGCTTCCCGCTTTGCCGCAAGGTCCGGGTGTCTGGCCTGTTATCGACGTAAAGGCAATGGGTTTTCGTCGATAATAGGGGAGCGTTAGGGTATTTGCCCACAGGTCATTGGGAGGCTTCCCGCTTTGTTGCTAGGTCCGGGGTGTCTAGCCTGAAAAAACGTCATCCAAAGGTTTGATCTGCCTGCTTACAGATTGGGAGGAGTTTGTCTTCTTGCTAAGTCATTGCCTGTTTTGTCCCTGTCCGATCCGAAGTGATCTCTCCAGTGCCTTACATTTACGGCCGATGTTGTGAAAGTTTTTAAAAAAATAAAAAATTTAAATCTTATTTGCAGCGTAACGCAGG
>JACQOU010000223.1 GCA_016207775.1 Deltaproteobacteria bacterium | reverse complement strand
GGAAAGAGGTTTGAGTTATTCTTTTCAAAAATGAAACCACGGTACATATCCTATCTGAAAGAATGCTTTTACTGACGATGCTGCATCGCTGGTTGTCCTTATACCAGCGCCCAGTTCGCAGCGGATATTTTTCCAACTTAGCACGTAGGTTGGCCCAGTGTAGAGTTTCAGGGCGTTCGTGGTTGTTACGAGGGTTCCCATGACATTCCCATTGGGCGCTTCGGTTTGGGTCGTTTCATTGAATGCAGCAAGAGTGAGAGCAATAGTCTGTTTGAGCGCGGTTCTCCTTGCAAACAAGTAGCCCACTTCACCCTGGATGCCGCGTTTTTCAATTCCCCAGTACATTCCCGAAAGACCGACTGAGATGGGTACCGTAGCTATGTTTACAAGACCAAGATGGAAATTTCCAACGGCTGGTGTTCCAACGCTTGCTCCAATTTGAAGCGCTGGTTTGCTACCGTTCGGATCGTTCCAGCTTAAGCGGTAGTCACCCCCAACGCTTGTGCGAGGAGGCGGTTTTGGCAGGGACTTCTGCGTAAGTGCCTGGGCATGGATGTGGCAAAATTCCTGAAGCGCATTCTGAACGTACTGAGCAAGACTATCTTCGATATCTTTTGCGGAAAGTCCCTTAACCGTCTGTTCTTTTGCCCAGACATCTTTTGCCTTGAAATGGCCTGATGAAATTTCCTGGTAGTTGATGAAGGTGATCGAGTACGTGGTTGTATAACCTGTCTGTTCACGCAGGCTTTCAATTTCCACGATTAGTTTGTGCTGCAGAAGCTGGGGTTTGCTAAGCCTGCGGGCTGAAAAGCCAGCTGCGAAGTTGCCTTCGAATACCTGCGCACTAATATGGCTTTGAGCAAGTTCCGCGCGTGTCAGTTTTTCGATCAGGTCCCGACTGACAAAATTATCATTTTTATTTTGGACGATGTTTAGAACCACAAGCAGCGCGGATGTCGATGGCGCGTTAGCACGAGCATAAATATCATTCTCCAATAAAAGCTGTGCTGTGGGTCGTTTTGCCAAGCAGACAAGAGGAAGCAACAGTGTTATGAGCATTGGCCACGATTCTTGCAGCCTATGCACTTTCGTTCTCCTTGGCAGATTTTGCTTCAAAGCGAATTGGCACGACCGAGATAAGCGGCTTTGGAAGAATCCTTATCCCCAGCCGTTCGCATTCGGCGCGGACATCTTTACGATCATAATTGCCGGTGACGAGGACCGAGTTTTTCTGTATGGCGAGTTGCTCAATAATCTGGGTGCCGGACAGATCTTCATCAGAAAATTCGTAATCGATAAGATAGAGGCGTTCTTTGGGTGGCTGTTTGCTATGCCACCAAAAGAATGCCTCTACGGTTTCGAAATGAATGGGTGATAACTGTAGAGCCGCTAACTTGTTGTCCCACAGTTCGTGCACGGAAGGATCATCATCAACAATGACAGTTTCGTAGCCCTTAGGGATTTGTATTTCTGTTAACAGCCACAGCGGAGTTTGGGCGATGGGTAGCCAGATCTCAACGGTGGTGCCTTTGCCTTCAAGGGAGTGGATGCGGAATTTCCCACCCCATGAAGTCAAGATTTCCTTGGCGTACCAAAGACCAAGCCCGCTGCCACCCGTTTTGCCAAAAGATGCTCCGCGGGTACAAAGCTTTGGAAGAATTTCCTCGGGGATGCCTGGTCCGTCGTCAACAACGGTGATGATGACATTTTGTTCTTGCGTAGATAGACCGACCTTCACATGACCGGAGCCGCTTAACGCCTGGACGGAGTTATCAATGAGATTAGAGAGGATTCTTTTGAACTCGAGGGGCTGAATGGCAGCTGCGATGAAAATAAGCTTGTCTTTCCACACGGGAGACAAAAGTGCCAGGTTTTCCTGGTATTTGTATTGGTAACTTTTTTCTATGACTACCTGGTCAATGAGAAGGCAAAGGGGCTCACTTGTTTTTGATTCAGCGGAAAACACTTCGACTTCTTGTGTTTTTTCCCTTTTTTGAATTTTTTGCACTGCGATTGCAGCAACTGCACGCAATTTATCTATGAGCCTGCGGATCATTTTTTTGTCTGTGTCGCAGTAGGCATTATTAGCATCGATATCGAGGAGTATTTCAAGTGTCGACAGATCCGATTTCATGTCATGAGCGATTTGTGCGGTGACCATTCCAAGTACGGCCGTGCTTGCCTGGCTTTTTATTTTCTCGCTAAACGCTGAAAGCTTGCCCGAATATTTATAAAAAGCGTCTGAAAGAGCGTTTACTTCCTGTATGACATATGATTTTGGCTTGGTTTCGCGGATCACTCCCTTATCAAGTGCTGCCGCACCGTCATTGATGTCATTTACGATCCGCTTAAAGCTCCTGATGAACACCAGGCTTAGGGCCCAGTAGGTGAACGCAACGAAAAGAAAGAGACACACTGCCGACACCGCAAAGAGCCATAGCCGAAGCTCGCGGCTTACCCCGCTTACGAATGTAGTTTGTAGGGTCATGGCAACTTCCGGGATGTCATTGCCCTTTAAGATGACCATGTTGTGCAGTCCCTTTTCAGTGTAGGGGACAAAACTTACCTTTGAGTTTGTCGCACTGGAAATTTCATCCGCGATTCCATTATTCAGGTAGTATCCAAGATGAACAGTTCCCACTTCCGTCTTAAAATACTTAAGGGAGGAAACCGACAGGAGAGTGAGTTTTCCTCCGATGTTCTGAATACGAAATCCCTTTTTACCGTTTTCAGAATGGACGACATCCACATAATCGCAATGACTATGTGCTTTAAACTGCTCAAGCAGCTTTTGGCCCTGCGGTTGTTTGTGAGTTCGCAAAAGCACGAGTTTTGCTAATTGATTATTCGGATCGATATTCTCGCGGTAAACGGTCAAAAGATGTTTTCGTGACTGAAGCACGGTTACAGCATATTCAATCACTGATTGTCTTTGAGCGGCTTCAAGCTCGGTAAATTTTTTCGCAAGTACTTGTTTGGTTTCAATGTAATAGACAACCGTGACTGCCGAGATAATAAGGCCTGAGATAATCAGGATAAATGAATTTAGCTTGATCTTGGGCGCTTTCACGCCGCTCCCTTCTTGTAGT
>JACQOU010000222.1 GCA_016207775.1 Deltaproteobacteria bacterium | reverse complement strand
GTCGCAGTTCACGCTAAAAATGCCCGTGAAGCTCGCCGATTTGAACGTGAAATGGTTTTTTGTACGCTAGAAGATTTTAGGTTGATCAAACGACATCGAGGCGGTCAACATTAAGCTTCGCATAATGCGGAAATCTTTTCGTGATCACCACACTCCTCGTAACAGGGAGGCCGGGAGTGCGGGGGCAGCGCTTCGTTAACAGCAACTGAGAGTGTCGAAATATGCAATAGCAGTAAAGACATTTGTTTATACACTCTGCACATTACCAATAATTCTTACGTAAACACCCTCTTAAGTAAAATCCAAACTCTTCTTCAAGTTGTTTGTTGGCATTACATTGCGTACCTACTTGCTCCACAAGCAGGCCTCCGTTCTTAATCAAGTTTCCCGATCCAGGACTTACTTGAGGGGGAGCAAGAACGCTAAAATAAAAATCCAGGTTTTCTTCTCCGGTTGGGAAAACGCAACTGACTTCTTTATATTGTAATAACCAATAGTTATTACTTGTTTGAAAAGAAGTATTGCGAAGAAATGTTCTTTTAGGCATGGAAAACATTTTTGCAGGATGTTATATCGTCTGCCTGACATTTTGAGTGCGATGAGATCTTATACTTTTGTTCTTTTGTTCCTAGCTAGTTTGGCTTTTGCTGATCTTCCCGTACAGGACATAGATCGCTTAAGCTTGTTAACGGCAAAAATTGAGCTCAATGATTTCGACTCTTATTACGGAACGGGGATCTATCTTCCGGACAAGACGCAGTCGTACTACGTGACGGCCGCCCACTTACTGGATCCGTCACGTTCGGCCAATTACCGGCTCGTACTTCCCGCTGTGGATGTGTGGCGCTACACTCAGGAACCTGGAATTAGATTTGAAATTGTAGCTATCTCGCCTTGGGACGATGTTGCCGTTTTGAAAATAGCAGAAAAGGACAAGGATCCCATTTTACAATCGATAATCGGTTCTCTGGCTGAAGAGGTATTTCGGGATTCGAAGCAACTTTCCAACCAAAAACTGCCCCTGGCGTTGATTGGCATTCCAAACTTTCAGAGCCAAAGGACATTTTTTAAGAGTCTAACCTGGAGACAGGAGCTCCAGCAGATGTCCGACTGGGACGGCGAATCTGAAGTGACTGCTTCATGGGAACTGGGAAAAACCGTCAAGGTTTACTCTTCACGAGCATGGGAACCGGCCTTGCTTAAATTTGCAGACGACTGTCCTGTGCTTTCCCTAGCGGGCTGCTACGAGGTTGAAATCCGATCTTCTGGATGGTCCGGCAGTTTGCTTGCGGGAAGGGTTTCAGGAGGAGCCCTTAAAGGGGCGGCAATGGTAACCCATTACATTCCCTTAACCGGAAGAACTTTCACAAATCCCATCCAGCAGCTTTTTTCCAAGGCGTATGAATTGATTGATCGGCAAAAAAGAGGTGGCGGTAAGCTGCCCTTTGTTCAAGACAAAAGCCAGGACGGACTATTCACCTTTATTACGCAAGATAAGGTCAGAATTAACCTTCCAAGGCCTATCCTTGCAGAAAGTGTTTCACCTCAATCTAACGAAAGTCACGTGGGTGGCATGGGAGATTCCCGTGGTGGTGGCGATTCCAGGGGTGGCGGAGATTCGAGCAGCGGTGGGGATTCCAAGGGAGGGGGAGAACCCAAACACAAGGACGCGACACCCTACCGTATTTTTTTGGATAGCAATCAGAACGTGGGTGCGCTTCTGCCGTTTGACGAGTTGAAAGAACAGGCTCTTCACCCCCAGGCCTGGTTTCAGGATAATAGCGCCCTAGTTGCACTGGTTTCTAGGAGTGCCGGCCTACGAGGGATTGATTCCGTCATTCGGTACGAGCCTGGCGTGAAGGTCGATGGACAAAAAATATTTAGCTGGGATACGGTTCCTCTGCCCGATCTTCAGGCGGTTTTGAAAGCGTACAGAGATAATCCCTCTGGGCACGGCAGCGGCACGTCCTCAGAAAGGCCTCTCCCCACGAATCTTTTCCTTTCAAAACTAGACTCGGGAGGCGTACTGACGATAGCCGATATCAAGCCCTTTACCCTGAAAGACGACAAAACCCTGTCTCAGCTCAGGACTAGAGAATCGGAAGCCACAAAAGCCAAGTGGGCTGAGTGGATGGCTTTTCTCACCTACCTTGCAAAAGAAGGGCAACTGGATGGCAAGGCAGTTGATTTGGTGTCATTAAGAAATGACGACATGGGAGCAGGAGTCTTTCAAAATGGTTGGGCCATTACAAAAGCTTCTTGGAGTTTATTCGAAAAGCAGATTCGGTTGAAAACGATTGCTCCACGGATGGGAAAATGTACGTTTGATTTCGATCCCAAGAAGTTCAAAGGCAAGACCCAAGATTTCTTTCGCTATATAGGCCCCTTGCACTTTGCAATTGACTCCTTTTATCCGGAAGACGGTAACTATGATGCTCCGAACGCCAATGCTGTACTTACTCTTCAATATGACCGACGCAGAAACTTTTGGGAATTGAAAGGTTTTATCGCATGGTTGGCAAATGGTCAGGACCATTCACGGGATATGGGCATTTTCCAGCAAAAGCGTGATAGTGGGATTGTGGTGAGCGGATTGTACATTCCCCTGCGAGAAGGTGAAGGTTTTCGAGATGCCGAAATAACGGAAGGCGAGCGACACCTGCTGCGGGAGGCGCGAACCAAGTTGCGCAAAGAGATAGAAGAGCAGGATAAGAATTTGCCCCCGGAAGATCCCAAAGAGGATAAGGCATATCTTCTTAAAATGTTGACCGAACTTTTGAGCCAATATGAAAGTTGGGGTGAGGCGTCGCCTGCAAACGGTCGTTCTCCTTTTTCCGGATTTAAAAAAGAGCGGTGGTTTGAAGATTTGGTAGGTCGTTTCCGAAAATTAGAGAGAAAGATGCGATGAACGGGGCAGTGGAGTCAGGGCTTTTCGCGTTGCAGTCGCTCGAT
>JACQOU010000210.1 GCA_016207775.1 Deltaproteobacteria bacterium | reverse complement strand
ATTGATACGTCTGAGGAAAAAGTCAGCCAATATGACCGGGTCATTTCCGCGCAGTCTTAGCGGCGGCAACTGGATGATGGCTCCGTTTATTCGATAAAAAAGGTCCTGCCGAAAACGATTTTCACGGACGAGAACTTCTAAATCCTGATGAGTGGCCGCCACCAGTCGGAAATCAATTGAAATGGCTCGATCCGATCCCACCGGCTCAACCACTCGTTCCTGAAGCACGCGCAGAAGTTTGACTTGAAGGTCGAGCGGAAGGTCTGCAATTTCGTCAAGAAAAAGAGTTCCGCCGCTCGCTGCGACAAATTTTCCGGGCATATCCCGATTTGCACCCGTAAACGCCCCGCGAACATACCCAAAGAGAGTCGATTCGATGAGGGCAGGTGGAATGGCTCCGCAGTTTATCGCAACGAACGGACCTGAAGACCACGGGCTTTTCCGATGCACTTCGCGTGCGATTAATTCCTTGCCCGTTCCGGTCTCCCCGAGAATGAGTAGGCTCAGGGGACTGGGAGCCAGGCGATTAACCCGTTCTTCCACTTCACGCATCGGGCTTGAGGGTGCTTCCCTATCAAAAAGAAGGTTAAATTTTGATTGGCTCTCTGTTTGTGACTCCACCTTTTCTCGCTTGGCATGGCTTAATTCCGAGTGGGCGGCAAGCAGGAGTGTGGCCTGAGTTGCCAATATTCCAAGCTCGTGGAGAGCATCCTTACGAATCGATTTCCCAGGGGTTTGTGTATAAAGAAAGAGACACCCAAAGACTCGCGAGTCCACCATAAGAGGAAGGCACCCTATCGAAAAAATTCTTGATCCCAAAACCGATGCTTGCGTTGCCCACGCATGACCGATAATACTTTCCACGTAAATCGGCCTTCTTTCTCGAACGGCTTCGTTGACTATCGTATGACTGATAAGACTTTGACGCTGCTCACGGTTAGCGCAATGGGACAGGTCATCTCCGCACACGGCAAGATACTCCCAGCCAGAGTCATTTCCCAGATCTGAAATCAAGCACCCCACTTCGGCGCCCGACATAGAAACCAGTCCTTCTAAAAGCATTTGCAGCACGGAGCTTATTGATTTTCTTTGCTCCAATAACTGAGAGGCTTGTTGGAGAACTTCCAGGCATTTTCCCGCAAGCGCATCCGGGCTTGTTGATTTATCCTCAGGCACATCATCCAAAAACACGGCCACGCCTCTATCCCACTCCAGTCGATCGCAGGGTTCAAGCCGGGTGGTTACAGACAGGCTCTTGCCGTTTCGCCGGATCTTTTCATTGCCAGGAATTAAAAAAGTCACGTCGTCTTTGGTCTGCAAAGTAAAAAGCACTCGGTTGTTCACCCCGCCCAGACCGAGATCATAACTCTGCCCGACTCCGACGGTAAAAAAGGATTTGTCTATTTTTACCGCCTGCAGCCCGGAAACTTTAAGATAAGCCACGTCTGTCTACCTCGCATTAATGACCGTTGGCTGGCCCGCCTTAACAAAAACCTCGCTGCGAATTGGCGAGTGCCCTGCACGTTCCAACAGCAGCCGATGTTTGCCTACCGTAACACCCTTCAATTTCTTACGAGCATCCACCCGCTTGCCATCCCAATAGACCGCCACGTCTGCCTCTACATTAAATTGTACGTCACCTTTGACGGAAGGTTTTGGCGCAACGGTTGGGTGCGTGGGAACAGCCCCAGCTGCTTTCACGTTCTCCGTGATCATATTTGGAGACTTTTGTGTTAAGCTGGGTTTCAGAACAAAGAAAGCTGCAATAATCAACGCACTGATTGCGACAAATGCCCAAATGAATCTTCCTTGTTTTTGTTTGCGAGAAGTTGTCGTGTACATTCCGGTCAGACGCTCGAGAGCCGCGCTATCCGGAGCTTTCAGGCTGAGGTGTGCCAAGTCTTCCAGAAAGAGTTCTCTTTTGTTATTTTTTAGTGAGGCTTCGCACCGTTGCGCTAATCGCTGAGCCGCAGTTTCCAACATTTCCAATGTGACTGCAGACGGATTTTTTGCCCACTGGTTAAAGCGAATGGCTGGTCGGGACAGGCCGAGACTGTCCAAGTATCGCTCTAATGCTTCACGAAACGCTTCGGCGCTTTGGAAACGATTGCGCGGTTCCTTCTGAAGAGCTTTGCACAAAATTTGGCTTAGTTGGGAGCAAACCTTGGGGTTGCGTCGTTGCGGTGGTTCTGGGGCCTCTTCTTTGATGGCCACCAACGTTGCCAGTGGGTTGGGTCGGGAAAAGGGACGGGTACCTGTGATCAGGAAATACAAAATGCTGGCCACGGAGAAAAGATCGGAAATCGGGGAAAGATAATCGCCCCGCGCCTGCTCGGGGGAAGAATAATCAACGGACCCCACGACCATGTTGGGTTGCGTAATCAGCGTACTATCTGTAAATTTCGCCAAGCCAAAATCAGTAACAAAAACCTCTCCCTGAGTGGAAACCAGAATGTTTTCCGGTTTTAAGTCACGATGGATGAGGGAGCATGAGTGAGCGTACTGCACTCCATCCAATACCTCCAGAATCAGTAACACTGACACTTCAGGGAGAATGTAGGGGAGTTTTGCTTGATACGTCTCGAGATTCTCCCCGTCGACATAATCCAGGACAAGTGCAGGTGGATCGATATCCTCCACAACGCGGCGAATCTTCACGATCCGTTCATGATCGAGGAGGGCAGCAAGTCTAATCTCCCGCTGAATTCTTTGTCGGATATGAGGATCGCTAAAAAGTTTAGGGTGGAAAATCTTTAATGCAACCGTCTCCCTGGTTAATCTATCTCTCGCGCGATAGATTCGTGCTGTCGCCCCACGACCCAGCTCTTGCTCGATATTAAAGTTCTCATAGTCTGCCAACACAATCCCGCCAGTTTATCAAAGGTTTTCGGCCTGGGAAGGGTTTTAGTAAAGTAATCCACAGCGAAGATTTGTTGAAAAAGTAGTCAATCGCGGTTACTTCTTGGATCTGAAGTCTTGCTCATTTTAGAATCTTCGTTTGGCTGGGAGGCTCCCTATTAATCAGCTTAAAGAAGTGATGCGAAGTGTTTTTCTCCGCCTGGATGAAGTTTCGCGCACGAAGCAGGCGAAAGTTGCCTGGTGTACATCAGTCGGACCTGCTGAAATTCTTCGTTCCCTGGGCTTTGAAGTCTTTTTCCCTGAGAATCACGGAGCTCTTCTGGGGGCAAGTCGTCTTTGCATGGAAACGATCCCAGTTGCTAATGCGCTCGGATATTCCCCCGATATTTGCAGCTACTTAACCAGCGATATTGGAGCCTACCTTAAGAATATTACGCCCCTGACTAAAGCATACGGGATTAAGTCTATCCCGAAGCCCGACGTGCTCGTTTACAACACGAATCAGTGCAAAGATGTCATGCATTGGTTTGAGTATTATGCGAAGGAGTTTGGCGTTCCGGTCTTCGGTATTCATTCTCCCAATCATTTGCCTGAGGTCAATATTTCGCACATTCGGCACGTGGTCGAGCAATTCAAAGAGTTAATTGTGGGGCTGGAAAAGGTTGCTGGCAGGAAATGGGATGAAAAAAAATTAGTTAATGTGCTGGTCCTTTCCAAAAAGGCGACTGATTTGTGGTCAGAAGTTCTTGCGTGTGCCAAAGCTAAGCCAAGCCCGATCACTTTTTTTGATGCGTGTATTTATATGGGACCGATTGTGGTGCTGCGAGGAACTCAAGCGGCTGTCGATTTCTACGAGCAGCTTTTGGAATTTGTTAGAAATCAATCGACAGCTGCGCTGCCTGAAGAAAAAACACGGATCTATTGGGACGGAATGCCCATCTGGGGCCGGTTGCGTTCGCTTTCAGATTTATTTAAAACTCACCGATCGAGTATTGTCGCTTCCACTTACTGCAATAGCTGGATCTTTGGAGATTTTAATGCCGAGGATCCTCTCGGTAGTATGGCCCATGCGTATCTGAAGATTTTCATCAATCGCAATGATGCGTTTAAGGAAAATTATATTCGAAAGCTGGTTGAGGATTTCAGTGCGGATGGAGTGATTTTCCATGAGTCCAAAACTTGTCCCAATAACAGCAATAGCCAATACAATCTTCCCAACCGTTTGCGCAAAAAAGGAATACCGACTGTAACCATCAACGGGGATTTGTGCGATCTCAGATGTTTTTCGGATGAGCAGGCGGCGACCATCATCGAAGCTTTTTTGGAAACCTTGTCGTGAAAAAACAGAGCAACATCTTCTGGGGCGTGGACTGCGGTAGCTCGGAAATCAAGGTGGTTGCCCTAGACGATGCCGGAAAACTTATCCATAAATGCAAAACACGAACGCTGTTTCCGTTGGCCGACCATGTTCGGGCTGCCCTGAAAGGCAAGGCATCCTTTCCGGGACCGCTCAAAGGGGATGAGGTAAAGGCAGGCCATTTCATTGCCATAACAGGGTACGGTCGGACGCACATTGATTTTATCGACGAACGATTGACGGAAATTAAATCCCATTACTTGGGAGTTCACCACCAGCTCAACTTTGAAGCCCCCTACACGATCATCGATATTGGCGGACAGGATTCAAAAATCATAGAAGTAGCCGATGGATCGGTGAAACGTTTTGTTATGAATCGAAAATGTGCAGCGGGGACGGGCGCTTTCATTGAAGAATTAGCCCACAGGCTGGAATTGAAGCTGGGCGACTTGAGCAAACTCGAAAAAAAACACGATAAAAAGATAGCGCTCAATAGCTACTGTACTGTGTTTGCTGCAACAGAAGTGATTAAAATTCTAATGAATGGTGAAAAGGTGGAAAACCTGATTCATGCAATGTATGAATCGGTCGCTAAGCGAGTGCTCGAGATGACATCTATCACAACGGACACCGTTGTTCTTAGTGGCGGAGTCGCCGAGTACCACCCCGCTCTCCATGGGGTACTTCGAGAACGACTGGGGAGCCATCAAGAATTAATTTTAGCGCCCCAAGCCCAGTATTGTGGGGCGATTGGGGCTGCGCTTTTTGTAAAAGATAATCTGCAAAAGGAGCAAAATTCATGAAATTAGCTGACCGGATGCAGTTTTACGATATGTCAGGGGTTCGCAAGCTTTTTGAACTGGCTGCCAAAATGAAGGATCCTGTCGATCTATCCCTTGGCCTGCCTGACTTTGATGCACCTCAAAGGATCAAGGATTCTGCCATGGAGGCGATTCAAAAAGGGAAAAATCGTTACACTATGGCGGCCGGGATACCAGAGCTTCGCAAAGCAATTGAACAAGACTTGATGCGAGAGGGCGTTAACGCAGAAGCGACAATGGCAATCTCCGGTGCTTCGGGAGGACTTGTATTAGCTTTGTTGGCTTTGGCTGATTCGGATACAGAGGTTTTGGTACCGGATCCCTATTTTATCACCTATCCACACATGGTCCGGTTGACAGGTGCGCCGATTCGCTTCATCGATACCTACCCGGATTTCCGCCTGACGCCAGAGAAATTGCAGACTGCTGTCAATCAAATGCCTAAAGGTAAACGGCGTGTACTGATCTTTAACTCCCCTGTTAATCCGTCGGGAATAGCGTATCGCGCAGAAGAAATAAGGGAATTGGCGAGCTGCGCACGATTGCTTGATCTTCAAGTGATCTCTGATGAGGTTTATAACCAATTTAGCTACGACTTCTCCCATCACTCTTGGCTTAAGCATGACTCTACTGCAATCCTCATTCGAACCTTTGGGAAAACTTGGGGCATGACCGGGTGGCGTTGCGGCTATGCTGCCGGGCCCAAGGCAGTGATTGACGCAATGACGGCCCTTCAGCAATTCATCTACGTTTGTGTCAATGCTCCCTCACAATGGGCTTCGGTGGTCGCATTGCAGACCGAAATGAAAAAGGAAATCGAGTCATATAGAAAAAAACGAGATTTTATTTATGAGCAGTTGAAAGGTGCTTTCAAAATAGCCAAGCCGGAAGGTGCTTTTTATGCTTTTCCTGAAATGCCCTGTAATGCAGAGAGATTCCAGCAGGAATGTCTCAAACGTGAAGTGCTTATTGTTCCGGGCGGTGCCTTTTCACAAAGAAATACGCATTTTCGGATATCATTTGCGTTAAGCGACGAAAAGCTAAAACGTGGCGTGGAACTTTTGCTGGATGTTGCGCGTGCCTGTCAAAAGGCCGCCGCGTAATCTGAAAAGGGTCATCCTTCCTTTTCAGAGGCTCGTGTTTACTTCACGTCCAGGCTTACTTGCAACGCGTGTAAGGCAGTTGGCCCCTCGGAGAGTTGTATCATCACCCAAGCCTGGGTTCCTTTAAGAGCGGCGGGGATATCGTATGAGAAACGAACGCGGTCATATTTTGTTCCTGGATAAGCCGCTCCATAATTAATCGAAGTGGTGGATCCGGAGGAGTGCGTAATGGTTGGATCGCTTGTGCGTGTGGCATGCACAACGAAGGGTCCTCCCAGTGCATATTCTCTCAGGTACTTGAACTGAACGTAGAATGACACTGAGCTGCCCGCTCGAGCTGTAAGCGTAGAAGTGGGAATTTCCCTCCCTTGCGAGTCGAAAAACAAAAGTGCGCCATTTCGGTTAAGGGTTAATCTTTTTAGGAATGGCTGAACGAATGTTTTCGAGGCCAGGTGGGTTTGAGAGATAAATTGAACGGCCGTATTTTCCCCCACCCAAACTCCTGGCTTGATTTGTACTCCCACAGCGGTCTCCTGTCCGCTTTCTAACCGGGGGAGTTGTAAGTCAGTCGATTCTACAGTGACTACGGCCGGTGAACTGGACAGGTCCAGTGGAGTGCTTTCCAGAGTGGCGGCTGTTCGATTAATGAACTTAAACGACGCAACGACCGACTCACCGACTTGGGGCTTGCTGTTAAGTTCAATGCCTGTCAACTCCAATGGAAAATGCACAATCTGTTCCGCTTTCACTGTTGCAACGGGTACAAATGCGCCTGACCCATCTTTCTGCTCGACGATTGCTTCCACTGTAATCTTGTCTCCGGCCATTAGCTTCCCAACTTCGGCTGTCACAACGCCGACCAGAGTGGTGCGGGTTTTAGCGTCAAGAGCTGGCAGCGGTCTTTCTTGAAAGTTGAGATTTTCCAGTCCGGTCATCGAGCGAACACGCACTCGGAACTGTTCCTTTGCACTCGCCTGGCCACCATAATTGTCAAACACAACGCTTAACTTAACTTTTTCGCCGGGAGTGAAAAGCCCATCCCCGGAGGTTTCCAATAGTTCGGCCCCGCGACTGGCAATGAGGTTCCCGCTCGCAAGCAGATCCAAGAAGCTCTTTTCTCCTGCTGTGTATTGTTCCTTCTGAAGACCAGGCAGTGCTTCAGCAAAGCCATCCAGGATACCTTGATCCTGTGCGCCCTGCTTGAGCCCTGTTTGGTGCGCCTCGGGAAATTGAGCGGCCAACGCTGAATCGTAAGCGGCTTTTATATTTTCTGAAAAGCCCGCTTGGAAGGAAAGAATAAAGGTCGAGCGATAGGCATCAAAATAGCCTGTGCCATAAACTTCGTCGTAGCGGTTACGACACATCTGTTCGAACTCAATGAGAGCAAGGCCCGTGCACGGAGGACTGAAATAACGGTTGTCACGCGCGGGAACGCTCACCGATGGACTGCCCGTTGTCGGAATCTGATAATGAGGTTCGGGAGGCAGGGGGTATGCGGGTTCCTTCTCAAAGCCAGGCGTTTTGCCCTGTGCTGAAATCGCCATCCCACTTCCTCCGGGGTCAGCGGGAATGGTTTCTGAAATATCGACTGTTTTTTCGGCTCCGGGAGCAGCAGCAAGCAGGCGTGCCAAGGCATCGTTATAACCTTTCGGGAAGTCCTCTTTCTGAGCTTTAGTCAAAGCCCACGCTTTGCCCTGAGTGATACCCGCTTGATAAAAGCTTGCAAGCTCGGTGCTCGTGCTTGCCGTTTGTCTGCCTTCCGCGTAACCGCGACCTTCGTCTCGGCGACGGGCCTCGGAGGTTCCCTGGTCTGTCCCGACTACTTGAGCGCGTTCGGCGCCAGCCACTCGACCAGTATCTTGAGCTCGCTCATCCCCTTCTTTGGCTCCGTCGGCTTGGCCAGCACCTTGTGCAAGAGCCAATATGCGGGTTTTTTCTCGTTCGTAATTAGCGATTACCTGTTGAAGGTATTCGTAGGCCTCATGGCAAACTTGGGTTGCTCGATCCAGCGTATTGTTGGCCTGCTGAAGCTCCCATTTTGCATGATTCAGTGCCTGTTCACAATGACGTGCCGTTTGAATTTTCATTTCAAGATCATGTTCGCACATCTGAACACAATGCCTTTGCTTTTCTAATCGGGCGGGGTGATCGGCGATCTTGGCTTTTACGTCAGCCAGACAAGATTGGCAGTGCGCAATCTTGGCTTCACAAGCTTGGATGTGTTTTTTCTTGTTTTCTATTTTTTGGTTTAGGTCTGCAATCTTCTGTTCAACTTGGCGTATTTGTGTCTCCAAGTCTGCTTTTTGGGCCAAGAGCTCCTTAACCTTTTGCTGCATCGGACTCATTTGAGCCAAGACTTCGTTGATGTCGCTCTGAAGTTTTTGAAGGTCTTGTTCCAGAGCGCTTTTTGCTGAAGCAATTTGCTGAGCCTGGTTTTCGAGATTCGTCAGCTTGTTTTGAAGTTTTGTTTTTTCCAGTTCCAACCGTGCAATCTTTGCCTGATCGGGCGATGGTTTGGCTTTTTCATCCGCAATCTGACGTTGCAGTTGCGCAATAACAGTTTGGCAAGCTTTAATTTGGTTCTGAAGTGAAGTTTGTTGTTTTGTTAAATCTGAAATTTGCGAAGCAATCGCATTTTTCTCAGACTCCAAGGTCGCAATTTTCTGCAGGATAGGTGCGGCTTTCGCTTTTTCCTGTGCCAACTGGTTTTCAGTAGCGGTCAGCCTTTCATTAAGTGAAGAAAGCGTGTTTTGCTCCTCGACTAACTCTTTCTGGGCCTGCTGTTTTTCCGTTCGTTCCTGTTGAATCTTCTTTTGCCAGGCTTCAATTTTTGCCTTGTCCGGATGTGGTTTTGCTTTTTCCTGAGTGATCAAATTTTGCAGTCTGTTTATTTCGTTTTCACTTTGTGTAATGGCGGCTTGCAGTTTAGAAATTTTGGATAGTGTCTGATTTTTCTTGTGAGAAAGGTTCGCTTTTGCTGTTTCCAGCTGCTCGATTTTGGCTTGAACAGGTCCCAGCTTTGTCTTTTCTGCCTGAAGTTCCGATTGCTTCTGATGAAGCTGAGTTTGAAGGGAAGAAATCTGACTTGTGACGGCGGACAACTGGGTTTGGTGCTGTTGAATCATTTGTTGATTGTCTTGAACTTGCGCTTCCAGACGGGCAATCTTTGCGGCATCGGGACCGGTTTTTGCTTTTTCTTGGTCAATCTCGGATTGTGTTTTGGCAATCTCATTCTTGGTTCGATTAATTTCGGCTTGTACTTTTTGAAGCTCGCTTTGCAGACCTGCTATTTTGGATGTGGTTTGATCCTTCTTCTTTTGGAGATCATCCAGCTTTGCTTGCAAGGGGGCAATTTTTGCTTTCTCGGCGTTGATCTGCGACTGCAGGCTCGCAACGCTTGCTTTCTTGGCAGCTAAATCGGAATGAAGAGGAGGGAGCTGTGCCTCCAGAGCAGCTAATTCAGTTTTAGCTTGATCGCGGTCCTTAATGTGAGCAGCCAATTCAGCTTGCAGTTTGATCACTTCGCTGTGGAGACCCGGAAGTTCATGCTCGATTTGATGCAGAATCTCCATTTGCCTGGTGAGCTCTTCGCGAGCCGCTTTTTCTTGCGAAAGCGCTTCAAAGTAATGGCGTTCAGAATCATGAACTTTGTATTGGGCGTTGTTTACCTGTTCCTGCGCGGCTTCCATCGCAGCTTGTGCACGGGCATGTCTTTCCCTGGCTGCGGGAACATCGAAATCGGTGGAGTGATCCGCCACGACTGGTAATGACAAGAAAGCGGTAACTATGCTCCAAGTGAAAAATTTTCTCATTGCGCCCCCCCCCCAAGGAAGTTTATCCTTGTATTGCTATTTGCAAACCTAAGGCCAAGCCTTTGCTCCAACAGCATCCCAATAAAACACGAGATCGGTGTATTTCTGCCACCAGGTCGTCAAAATGGCTCTTTCCCCCTCTGGTTTGCCAGACCAAAACGCGTACCATGGTTATGACGCTACGGTCAAGAAGGGTGGGAAAACCTGTAGGTTTGCGGCGGAAGTTTGACTGGCACAGAGCCATGTTGTTTGATCCACTGAGTGGCCAAGCACCAAGACAAATCAGTCCCGAAGGGTTTGCAAGCTTGTCTCAACTGGTATCTCGCTAAAGAGGCGGTTGCGATCTCAAAGCAGGTAAGTTTAACCCGAGATGTTTTTGGTGCAAGGCTTGATTCATTTTTTGATGAAACTGGCCGTCTAGGACTTGCTCAAGAGAAGGCAAGTTTACTGACAGCAATTATAGGTGAAATCGGAAACAACTGTTTTGATCATAATGCAGGTCAGTGGTCAGATACTCCGGGATGTTGGTTTGAAACGGTTTTAAGAAAAGATATTTTTCAAGTATGGATTGCCGATAGAGGAAGAGGAATTTTCAGCTCACTGAAAAGTGTTGATCCGAATATCAGTACTGATCAGGCAGCTCTGGAGATTGCTTTTGAAAAAAGAATTTCTGGACGGGCTCCGGAGAGGCGAGGCAATGGCCTAAAATTCGTGCGGGCTGTGATTAATGGTGGCCCAGGAAGGGGCTTACTTTGCTTGTCCGGAAGCGCACAGCTCAAAATGGGTGGATTTGCCAAGGAAATGGATGCTGTACTTGAAAAGTTGAATCATAAAATGGGAAGAGGAGTTTTTTCGTTAGTTTATTGGGATACTCGCAATGAAAATCAGTCTTTGTAAATTTGGTGAGATTCTAATTTCACGACCCAGCGGGCGGGAAGCGCTTGCCGTGATGCGTGCGTATCAAAAACCAGCGGACGACAAGGAAAAGATTGAGCTTGATTTTACCGGTGTAAAGGTGATGGCTCCCTCCTGGCTAGAGGAGGTGCTGGTTGGTCTTCGGGAGATGTATGGTGATCGTGTCGTTTGCTTACCTTCTCGGAATCCTTCAGTCGTCGAATCATTAAAGGCTATCGAGGAATAGGCATTAAGAACTATTTCCCTGGCTCACATTGAAATCTTTCCACTTCTTTGGGGTATTAAGATTAAGCACACTCACTGGGTCATTCACGGCGACTACTTTCCTGCGGGCTAACGACTTGAGCTCAAAATCTAGTCGCGAACTTTTGGGCAACTTGGCTAATTGTTGACAAAAAACTCGAGTGAGTAAAACAGGGTGACCGCCCCGGTTTCGGTATGTCGGAGTGACCGCTTCAACGTCCTTGCTGAGTGCTTTAAATAAGTTCATCCAGACCGTCTTTGAGCAAACAGGAACGTCGATCGGTAAGACAAAGGTTGAATTCGCTCCCTGTTCTTGCAAGAAAAGTTTCAGACATACTTGAAGCGTTGAAAATTTGCCAAACTCAGGTTGGGGATTCACAACTGAGCGAATAGTGATGTTAAGATACCGTACCCCATTTACCAGTGCTTCTTCCAGAGGAGGTATCGCCCGAAAGTAAGCCTTTGCTCGGTAACCAAGGCCAATGATCACTTGTTTTCCGCCTAGCTTTTGGAAACGGCTGATTTGCTCTTCCAGCCAATAGGTTTCTCGGTAGCGTAAGAGTCCTTTGGGTTTCCCCATTCGCTCGGATTTTCCGCCGGCCAGCAAAATCAACGGTGGAAAGTTACTTTCCATGATAGGCTTTTATCAATTCCGCTGCGATGCTAATTGCAATTTCTGACGGCGATTTTCCTCCGATATCGAGTCCGACGGGACAGCGGACGTTTTTCAATTTTTCAGCAGGTGTTCCTCTTTCACTGAGCCGCTCTTCAAAAGTGGCCCATTTCGATTCGCTTCCAATCAGACCGATGTAGGCAGTTTTATGGGCGAAAATGGATTCAATGATTTGTTCATCTAGTTGATGATCGTGGGTCATTACCACGATGAAAGTTCGTTGTTTATCCCAGAGAATCTTTTTTTCGTTCTCTGCAAGGGTGCCCGTATGTGTGATTATTTCTGTGGGTAAAGTTTGAGACCGAAGCCAATCTTTTCTTTCGTCTATCAAGTGGACTTCGAAGGGGGTGCCCAACATGATTTCAGCAAGCCGTGAACCAACGTGTCCGGCTCCAAAAATATACAGCACAGGATGGATGTTCATTGCTTCCATTAATACCTCCACAGACCCACCACAACATTGCTTTGTCCGACAAGCGAGTGGGTAACGAACCACATGGGTAATCCCCTTTTGGATACAGTCGAGCGCATCTCGAATGACCATTTGTTCGAGATTTCCCCCGCCAATCGTGCCTAAAATTCCGCCATCGGCTCGTACAATCATTCTTGTGCCTAAGTCACGTGGTGTGGACCCAACGCATCTAACAATGGTCACTAGAACGAAGGGGAGACCTTCCGATTGGAGTTTTTTGCAGCCGTTTATCCAGTCCCAACTCATTTCTAATGCCTCCCTGGTTGACGCACGTTGGGTCTGCAAGTGCGAACCCAATTCCGAGAATGCTCGCATGATTATGTCTTAGCATTTTACGACGATAAATCAATAGCAAATGGGGAGCGTATAAGTGATTTTTAGTCGACAAAATACCACCACCCACCACCGCCCCCACCCCCACAATATTAGCCCGAATTCAGTCGCTCATCGTTAGGTCATGTTTGGGTGGCCAAAGGCCCCTCTTTTGAGGCCGTGACAGATAGAGGAATAGCCTGTTCGGACAATCCATGCCCTGAAAGATGCATCATCTAAATGCCATTCGCAGT
>JACQOU010000202.1 GCA_016207775.1 Deltaproteobacteria bacterium | reverse complement strand
GGCGGCCTTCAGGGCCGTCGAGCACTTTTTTTGAGTCTGACGAAGTCGCAGCCAAAAAGCCGCGTCAAAAAGCGCAGATTGTGACCGAGTCGAGTATATTATCCGACTTAACCGCCCCGCCTGAAGCTTCAGCACCTTGCCGCAAAACCTTCACAGCCATTTAAACAAATCGAAGGAAATTTGATAGGTATGGGTGTTTCTTGCCACAAGGACGTTTTTTTCCACATCCTGAATAAACTTTTGGAACAATTCTTTGATTGAATAAAATGTACCGGGCTCGGCAGAAAAAGTGACCATAAAGCTATGTCTATCTTGTTCGTCGGTTCGAGAAAGACGACTTAATCCAAGTGTCCTGAGCAAGTTCTGATGGGCACGCATTAAGGGATGCTGCGGACTATAATGAAAATGTGCCTTATTTGCTTTCGTGATACAGCCATCCGCTCCAAATTCAATGAAGCCGACATCTTTGAGCTTCAGCAAAATTTCCTTAAGGTGCGTGCGTGAAATTCCAAGAGATGAGCAAAGTCGATGGGGACTTTTTCTAAATTCGTCTATACCAAGCGATACATGGACCACTACACACAGTGGGTCAAAAAGATAGTTGGCCTCTTTCAGAAGAGTTTCAGTGCTAAACTCCTTAAGGGAAGCTTTTAATTTCTTTGCTTCTCGAATATGGGCAAGCTTGGCTTGCAGATATCTTTTTCTGGCCAAATTGGTGGTACAAGCTTCAGATCGCAACAACAACAAATAATCCGTTTCATCCGAAGAAAAATCCAGTAATTTACAAAGCGCGAATAGGTGATCCTCACTCAAATGCTTGTCCGGCCCCGTTAGAATTCTGGATAAATGAGTATATTGAACTGGAATACTTTCAGCCAGTTGCTTAAGTGTCACCGACTTGCCAAATGAGTTAAGCTCTCTGATTCGGGATTTTACTAAGCTTTTGTAATCAAACTCACCAAGAACATCCACTGCGATACCTATTGTCTTTTAAGTACAACATTATATTCGCAATTGCAGAGAAATGTAATATTGGACTCGCCAGTAGCGACGTAACCTAAAGATATAACACTCGTTAGCGGGGCCAAAAGGTCCCGCTCTCAAAAACTCAAAGGAGATCCCAATGAACAAACTATCGGTTATTATATTCATGGGTCTATTGCTGGCACGTTCCGGCTTAGCAATTCCAGGACTCGACTTACTGCAACAGCAGTTTGCTAATGGTCCTATAGTTCAAGGTGCCGGCAGAACCAGCAGCTGCGTAAACTTTTCGGGCTTATGGAAAGGAAAATGCGTTTCAAGCATGGGTACCAGCCAGGAAGAAAGCTTGGAAATTCAACAAACGGGTTGTGATTACCTTAAGATTGGAAACGAAATTGTTCCACTCGCTGGCTTGGATGGCCATCTCCACAACTCGCCTGCAAAAAACGGAGGCAGTTTAGCGTCCAGCATTAGCCTAACCACTGATTGGAATGCTGAGGGAACGGAGCTTACAACCCAATTTGCAGGTTTGATAAGAGCGATTGGCATGAAATGGCACTTCCCTTTTATTGGGAAAGCGGTGATGAAGCTTGTGGGTTCTCAGTTGATAAGTGAAATGAAACTACCGGGATTTACGGTTAGCTGTACTTATGAAAAATAGCGCATTGCAAAGGGGGTACGCAACGCAGCGTACCCCCTAATTTAGGGGGGAAAGCCAGATGCGTTCACGATTCTTGAGCGTTTCTACATTGTGCTATCTATTTACCATTCTTCTGACGTCTTGCGGAGCACGGGATCAGGGAAGCCTACCAACTCCGATATTATATGGCGACTGGATTTCGTCTGGCGGCGAAAATTTTAAAGATGCAAATAATCCCTGGTGGGTAAAAAATACTGCTTCAATAAATTATTGCATACAAGTTGACGAGCACACTATCTCAACTTCTTCCGAAATAATTTCAGATGTTGTCAGTTATGCTTTTAAATACTGGAAAGAAGAATTTGCGAGAAAGACCTCTTTATTCAAGGATAGTTTTCAGCTGCTTGAGCAGTGGAATGACATAGGGGTGGGAACTCAATCGATTAATAAAATTGCTTGTAATGGAAATGAAGATGTTCGTTTGCAGTTCGGCTATGGAACGTTGACAGATGACCAGAAAAAATACCTACGAGATCCTCCCCACTACGTAGGTGTTGCAGTAAGAACCCATTATGACACGGTTAACCTGCGTGGGAAGGGCTTTGTTTTTATCGGATCCGATAAGGGTGCAAACCGTTTTGCCCCGTCTACTCAAGCGGAAGGATCCTGGAGCAAAGATATTATTCTTTATCTTGCTGTACTACACGAACTGGGCCATGTTTTCGGCATACCGCATGTTGGAAGCCGGTATTCACTCATGGGCGCCCAAATACTGGAGCTTTTTACCAGCCAAATGATGGCTCCATATCTGGAAAGTGTTGCTGTAGACTTTCGTGCTGAATATCCATTCTTTATTCCCGGATCTGACTGGAAGAACATGTGCATGACGTCTGACAAATGGACAAGATTTTTTAAAATACGCGAAAAGCGTGATTGTTTATGGTTTCACTTTGATGAGGCTGCAGAAGAAATTTCTATTTCAGCCCATTCAAAGGGGCAATCAGATTTGCTTTCACTTGGCAAATTGACTTCACTCGAGTTGGACTTCTATTCGGATTTCACTAGCGGAGTAATGATGATGCTCGGGCCTAGCCAACAAGTGTTTCCATCTCCAGACAAAACTTCGTCGCCTTGGCGCACAAAGGCGGGGCCTTACTTTGTTTCAGGAAAAGGTGGGGCACGTATGGTGCTCATTGACGGAACCGAAACGTTAGTACACATGGCGGTTGCGCCCGACCGTTTTGAGATTTCGGGGGAACTAGATGGTAAGCATCAAATAATAGTGAATTGGTAGCCCTCCCGCTCCGTCGTAAGCACGCTGAATACGCTTTGCTGCCAAATGGATCGGATATCAAAATCACGTGCTCGTGTCTCCAGTCACCAGGCTTTGGGCGCAGTCCGACGGTGAAAGTAAAAGACTATCAATACGTCATTACCAATCAAACGTTAAAGGTACCTTTACTCAAGCTTTCCAGGTTTTGATCAACCCAACGTGACGATTGCGCCAATTGGCTCTCGGCCTGTTGCAAAAGTGTCTGGCACCTAGTTCGCATACTCTTAATATAATGACCATCCGTGATGTCCTTCAAGTTAATGAGCACATTCCACACACCGCCTCTTACCCCGGCGTAGGCCACTGCAACGCCCACCGCCCCGTCGGTCACAGAATTCGGATTCCCCTGGCTACAAACCTCGGCGGCAAGTTGCATGGTTTGCAGACTTTTTGAAGCAGTCTGAAAGGGAACTTCGATTGCACTCTTTAAGGCATCTTGCATTCGGCTGTGCCGAAACGTTTTTTGTTCTTCAGTCTGCTGTGGCAAACGAAGCGCCTCGAGGTAACCATTAAAAGCTTGTGTGTCTGCATCAACAGCTATCACAAGATCGTCTTTCAAACATTGTGCTTTTTCAGCGAGGGTCAAAAGAATATTTTCATGTTCGGTAGACGATGCGACCTTTTGCGTGAGGTTCGCAACCATGGAGGTCAAAGCGGCACCTAGTGCCCCCACTAAGGCGGAGATAGAGCCACCACCGGGTGCTGGCGTATCGCGGGACACTTCATCCACAAAATCACGAACGGTCATTGAAACGAGGGCGTTGGAGTTTTTCTTTGGTAGGCCGATGACTTTCTTTTCAACATTAAACGAAGACACATCATTAAGACCCATCGAAAAAACAGCGCACTCAAGCACATCAGCAAGTGGTACAAAAGGTGATCGGCCTTGCGACTTCAGATAATACCCGCCCGCCTCGTAGAGCGCACGAAAAGGTATCAGCCCGACCACTTCGCTCCCAGTCACCACAAGCCCCCGCTGGGAAGCTAACTGTCTTACTTTCTCCAATACAACATGGACAGGAGTGACATGATAATTGGTCAAATTAATCGAAATTTGCGCCCGTTTATATTCATCGACAACCCAGCCAATCGCTTTGCAATGACTAAAAAGCCCGGCCCGTAAAACGTTCTTACCCGCCAACTCACGCCCATCGAGACCATTGAGTGAGAAAAGATTTTTCAAGTCATAATTGTGTGCTTTCTGACAATGACTGAGGATTTCCTCTTCTGATTTCGCAACGAAGTCGCAGTTTCCGCACGGGAAGCTTCCCGGTGAATAATATAAGAGCTCGCCCCTTGAATAATACGGTGAAGCACTCGGCTTACGAGCCTGTCTGCCCCGTTCGCGCAATTCCAATGCAATATCAGAAGCGGCTGATTTATCGCGGGTATTGAGTGTGACATTGTAAGCAATCAAAAACTCCCTCGCCCCACAGATGGTTGCCCCGCTCTTGGCACTGAACCTCGCGGGTCCATAATCGGGAACCCAAGCGGGATTTTGAAGTTTGTTGGGCAATCCCTCATACTCACCCTTTCTCACTTCGGCCAGATTCTTGCGTTCAGATTGAGATGCCGCAGCTTCATAGAGATAAACGGGGATTTGCAACTCCGAACCGATTCTCCTGCCCACACGTCTTGCAATCTCTGCGCATTCATCCAGAGTGATGCCCTCAACGGGAACGAAGGGGCATACATCCGTAGCCCCCATTCGGGGATGCGCCCCTGAATGCACACTCATGTCAATCACAGAGGCCGCTTTGGCCACACCCTGAAAAGCTCCTTCTGCAACGGCATCGGGAGATCCAATAAATGTGACAACTGTGCGATTTGTGTCGGCCCCTGGGTCGACATCAAGCAGTATCACCCCCGGAACGGATTCAATAGCATCTGTAATTTGTTTGATTTTGGCCTCATCCCTGCCTTCAGAAAAATTTGGGACACACTCAACTATGGGGGACATAAATAAGAACTCCTTTCAACCCAGCGAGACTGACAACACTCTCGCCACCCTACTTAGCACATTGTTTCCTTAGTAATCGAGCGGAACACAAGATTCAAGCATCGTTGAAATATGCTAATAATGAAAATCGTTTCCCGCATAAAACGTTCATCCAATTATAGGTTCTTCACGTCCGAAATGATAAAATATTAGTGTGCGGCACGTATGTTGTGACTTTTGTGCGGTTCCCTCGGTATTCCACTGAGTAGTCCTGATAAAAGCACGCCGCTTGGTTTTGCTCTTTGCATTGGAGGCGGCCATGAGCTTACTTATACGCATCGCTTTAGTAGTAGCCCTTTCCCTTTCAATTGCACTTAATGCCGATGTCCTTTTTTTTGATGACTTTGAAAACGGTACTTCTCAATGGGAAATGACAAAAAGTATGGAGCTCAGCAGCTTTCAACCGTATTCCGGTTCGTTCAGCCAGACGTTCACTGAAACTGTAAGCGCCGGAGACGCAAGAACAGTGTGGTTTGCCGTGGAAGCCGGCCAAACCTATTACCTGCACGTTGCGTACATGACTCTTGGCGGCGGTGGATACGTAGGAATCGATCAGGACAACGCTCCTGAAGTGTGGTTGATGGGGGATGGCCCATACACCACCCCCATTGTATTTGACTACAATTACTTTAATCTCGATCCGAACTTATTAGGAAAATGGAAAGTTTACACGGTCGCTTACACGGTGCCAGCAGGGGTGCATCTTATCAGAATAAAAACCGAAGATTGGGAAGGGGGCCTGCAAAGCGACCCCACTGTTGCTGGCGTTTTTTTTGACAACATAGAATGGTCGACAAAGATTTATTCTCATTGCCATCATGAGCTCAATTCTCGTTTTTCTGGCTTCCCGCAACCAGGGCTTCGTTTTCAATGTTCCTCTGGTAAAGAACGTTCTGGAATATATCGGTAGCCGTTCCTATGGCCTTTATCTTATCCACATGCCCGCATGGTGGTTGACTTGGGAGACGGCTTTCCGTTTTCATCTGTCCCGTCCGTACCAACTTGGCTTTTATCTGATCGTCCTTGGAGTTCTAATCGAAGCATCGTACCGACTTTTGGAGCAACCGCTTATCCGGTGGAGCCACCGTATCACCGCCCCTGCACCGTCAGCGCAGGCTATCGAACCACTCAGTTTAGCGGTATCTTAAGGTCTATAGGTAAGCCGTTCTCACCCGCTTGGAAGTCAAGCACCCTATGACCAAAACGAGCGATGCGAAGATCGCTAAGGAATTGAGCAGCGACGTCAATTGCGAAGGGGCCATCCCAACATTTCCCAAAAAGCGAACGAAGAAAATGATAAGCAAAATAAACTCACCAAGACAAAGCGCTATCGCCAACCGATACGTCAGTGGACCCGGCTTAATCAGAAAGGCAAACAAAAGAAAGTTTACAAGCCAGCCATAATCAAAACCGGGTGCGGATTTCTTTTGCAAAGCAGCTGCCACACGGCTAGGAGCCATAAACGCCCTATTTTCCGGGCAATGCAGTTTACATAAAGGTAGATCTACGACCAACCCACCGCAACATAACGGCGTCCGTAGCCTGGGCTGCCCCTGCGCTCGC
>JACQOU010000225.1 GCA_016207775.1 Deltaproteobacteria bacterium | reverse complement strand
AAATCAAAAAAGGTGAGTCTATAGCCATTATTCAATTTCAATACGATTACACCTGCAATTTTAGGTGTGAACACTGCTCTATTGAGAGATTTAGATTTCCAGGCAGAAAAGAAGAAAAAAGATCGTTTACCCCAAAGGATGTGAGGGAACTTGCCACTCAAGCGGATGAATTAGGGCTTGCGCATATCGTAATTACGGGCGGGGAACCACTGATGTTCCCGGATTTTGATGAAATAGTAGCTGCGTTTGACCCGCAGAAGTTTTATATCAGTTCCGACACCAACGGCTGGCTTTTGGATGAAAAAAAGGCTGTACATTTAAAGAGCATAGGTGTGGATAAGATCCAGTTGAGTCTGGACAGCCTTTCTGCGGTTGAACACGATAGGTTTAGGGGCGCACCCAATTCACATCAGCGCGCTCTTCATGCAATCGATGCAGCTCAGTCCGCTGGTTTGAACATTATTGTGCAAACTGTCGTTACCAAACAGCGAGTGCGATCGCGGGAATTCATACAGTTTTTGGAGTTTTTGAATGGCAAGGGCGTGGGAGTTTTCGTGACTTATGCCAAACCGGTTGGAGCGTGGGAGGGTAATTTCAACTGTCTCGTCGACAAAGACGATATGAACACTCTTAGAGAGCTTGAAAAAACATACAATGTATTTACTCATTTAACCTCCGCGTATGGCCTGGATCTGGGCTGTATCGCTGTCAAAAGGATGATTTCTATTACTAAGTATGGCGATGTTCTGCCGTGTCCGTATATCCATGCCTCGCTTGGAAACTTTTTTGATGAGCCTTTGAAAACGATTATTGATAGAGGTCTCAATATCAAATATTTTGGCAACTACGTGGATACTTGTCTGGTTGCAGAAGACAGGGAATTTATTCATAACATAGTGGCCAAAAAGATATCAGGTCGAGTGTTGCCGGTGCCTCATAATGAAGTATTTGCAGCCGAGGATTTCATTAAGCCAAGTCAAAGAAGGCTCTTTAAGCCGCGATTCGTGACTCAGGTGCTTACGGATGATCTTTCTCACATTCTCAACCATACACAACCTCTTTGGGAAGAGCTGCGAGGAAAAAGACTCTTTATTACTGGTGGAACCGGTTTCTTCGGAAGGTGGCTTTTAGAGAGCTTTATGGCTGCAAATGAGCGCTTTGGTTTGAAGGCATCCGCTGTGGTGCTAACCAGGGACTACGATGCCTTCAGGAATAAAGCTCCTCACCTTGCCGACAATCCGGCAATTCAATTTCATATCGGAGACATCAGGAATTTCACATTCCCAGATGGGCAGTTCTCGCACATCATTCATGCGGCTGCTACCTCGGCCATGGCTACGTTTAACAACGAAGATGCTCTTACCAAATTCGATACTGTTGTGGAGGGGACGAGACACACGCTTGATTTTGCCGTGAAATGCGGTGCGAAGAAACTGCTTTATACTAGTTCCGGAGCAATTTACGGAAAACAACCGTCGAACATGTCGCATATCTCAGAGGAGTATGCGGGGGCAGTTGATCCCTCAGATATTGGATCTGTTTGGGGAGAAGGTAAACGAGCTGCAGAATTGTTCTGTGCTCATTATTCCAGGAAATATGGTCTCGAAACCAAAGTTGCTCGTTGTTTTTCCTTTGTCGGGCCCTATCTCCCTTTGGACATTCATTATGCCATAGGAAATTTCATATTAGATGCCTTGAAAGGAGGCCCCATACAGGTCCACGGCGATGGAACGCCTTATCGTTCGTATCTATTTGTTGCCGATCTGACGATTTGGTTGTGGACCATTCTTTTCAAAGGACAGTCCTGTCGACCGTATAATGTTGGCTCGGAAGAACCGATATCGATATTGGAGTTAGCGAAATTAGTGGCAGGTCGGTTTCAAAAACCTGTTGAGGTAAGAATAATGACGCCAGCTCTTGAGCATCAGAAACCTGAGCGATACATTCCGTCTACAAGGCGCGCGCAAAAAGAATTAGGGGTTAGGCAGATGATTGATCTGAAGCAAGCCGTCGATAGCACGCTTTCGTGGTTTGCATCGCACTTTTAGGTTAATTCAAGATATGGGCTTGTAAAGCCAATCTGACCAAAAGGTCATTTGTGTTTTTCGGTTCGTGTTGGTCATAATCTGGTTATCTTCATAATAGGAGTCTCCGACGTAATGTGTGGTGGAAATCTCCTCTATGATCGTTCCACCCCTTGAACTGAAACTATGGTTTACGCCTCTTTCTACCACTACGATATCGCCCGCCTTATAGTCCTTTACTGTGCCATTCAAATTTACAGTGACATCACCATATAAGACTTGGAACGTCTCTTCCTTTTTGACGTGACGATGGATTGGGTGCTTTTGCCCTTTGAGAAGTATGACCAATTTTTTACAATACTCTCGATTGATACAACTCATGATCGCCGCTCCCCAGTCATCGAAACGCTCGATCCCATAATGATGTGAGAGTTCGAAATCTACTTTTTCAGGCAGACTTACTTTACTATCAGACACAAGCCGGCTTATGTGGCTTATGATTTGCAGAACTCTGTCGCGCAGATTTCGCTGGTCCAAATCTTGTAGAAGGAGCGGACGATTCTCTTTGATTTCAGAAAGGGCCGTATATTCAGAGTATTTTGAGAGATCGTTGGCAATCAATTGTTTATCGACGTTGGGGATGGCCAAAAAGATATTGGAAGACGTTATTTTTTCCCCTTTTGCTATTGTCCGTTTTGCGAAAACTCCTCTTTGTAAAGCTCTAAGCTCCAAACACTCCTTAGGGGACACGTCCATTCGTTTTTCCGTCACTCCGCAGATTTGTTGAGCTTCCTTAGCCGCATTCAACCAATGCTGGATTTGTTGGGGCGTGGATGAGTAGTCGTTCAAGCTGTATCGGGGGGTTGGGATTCCAACGTGCCTTTCAAACACAACAGCCCCCTTTGCGATAGCCAGCTTAATTGCATCCACGTTATCAGGGATTTCGTGGGTAGAGTATCCGATCGGTACAGTAGGGTACCGATGTTTCAAGAAATCGATTTGGCCTAACTGGAGATGTCCATTATTCGTCGGATACTCTGCAACGCAATGCATAATGCAAAAGCTTTTCTCACGGTGCTCAAGGAAAGTGACTACCTTATCGATATCGTTGAGAGAGGCACCGGCAGTGGACGCTATAAGAGTTTTTTGTGTCTGGACGATTTTTTCAAGCAACGGCCAGTCGGTCAGCGAACAGCTTGCTATTTTAATGATATCGAAACCGTGCTTATTGATAAGATCGACGGAAGGCTCATCGAAAGCAGTGCATACAGAGACGAAACCCAGCCTATCGATCTCATCTTTGAGTTTCATTAAGCGTTGCTCGGAAAGTTTCGTTTCAGTAAACCTCTTGACGTACTTTATATCTTTTCTGTTCTTAAATTCCGGATGGATGAAGGTATCGAGTTCTCTATACTGAAGCTTAAAGGCGACTTTGAAATCAAAGGGTCTACAAACCTCATGGATTTCTCTTATAATCCTTAGGCCGTGTTCAAGGTCTCCCATGTGATTATTGGCGAGATCAAAAACAAAGAGATTTTGAAAAAATTTATTCTGCATGTTGTTTTGTTTTCTGAAGCCATTCATATTGTAGCTCATCGTCCATTATTTTGGAAAGTCCATGTGTCGGGCCACTAATATTGTTATAATGGATGGGCCGTGATGAAACTTTCAGACTATGTATTTAAGTTTATTTCAGAGCTTGGTGTGAGACATGTTTTTCTTCTGCCCGGAGGCGGAAGCATGCACTTGGTGGATTCATTAGGAAAACGCAGTGACCTACAACCGGTCTGCTGCCTCCATGAACAGGCAGTCTCAATAGCGGCGGACGCGTATTCCCAATACACCAATCATATCGGGGTTTCACTAGTGACAACGGGCCCAGGGGGTACCAACGCGATTACTGGTGTAGCCGCCTCATGGCTAGACTCGATTCCTCAACTGGTTATTTCAGGCCAGGTTAAAAGAGCCGATAGCATGGTTAATAAAGGGGTGAGGCAAATGGGAATTCAGGAGGTGGATATCTTGTCCATCGTGAAATCCATCACCAAATATGCCGTCACCATTGTCGATCCTATGACCATTAGGTTTCATTTGGAAAAAGCAGTATACCTTGCCCAAACAGGTCGCAAGGGGCCTGTTTGGGTAGATATTCCACTCGATGTGCAAGGAAGTTTGATAGAGGAGAAATCTTTGCAGGCTTTCTCTCCTGAAATAGCGTCCGATGAGCGCTCCATTGTAAGAAATCAGGCCGCAGAAACTATTCGCTTGATCAATGAATCTGAAAGGCCTGTCATTCTAGCGGGTAACGGGATAAGGCTTTCCCGTGCGACCGATGAATTTCTGGATTTGGTGGAAAGGCTCGCTATTCCAGTTCTAACGACGTGGAAAGCTATTGATCTTTTACCCGACAGTCATGACCTTTTTTTCGGGAGACCTGGGACGATCGGGCAAAGGGGAGCTAATTTTGTTCAACAAAATGCAGATCTGATCATGACGATAGGTGCTCGCCTAGACTTGGCTCAGATAGGATACAATCACGACCATTTTGCCCCTCATGCAACCAAGGTAATTGTCGACATTGACGCAGCAGAAATAAAAAAAATGAAGACAAATATCACCCTCGCTGTGGCGTGCGATGCAAAGATTTTCATCAATGAGGTGGCAAAAGAGTCTGTCTCACTGATTCAAAAAAACCGTTCAGCGTGGCTGGCACGTTGTCATGATTGGAAGAAAAAATATCCAGTTGTCATTCCTGAGTACTGGAATGGGGAAAAATATGTCAATACCTACGTTCTTGTTGATGTTTTATCTGAGCTGTTGACGGGGGGCGACGTGTTGGTTCCTGGAAGCTCAGGTGGTTGCAGTGAAATCACTTTGCAGGCATTCAGAGTCAAAAACGGACAGAGGATTTTGAATAGTCCTGGTTTAGGTTCGATGGGATTTGGCCTTCCGGCCAGTATAGGAGCAGCCGCAGCATCGGGAAAGCGGACGATTACAATCATCGGAGACGGGGGCCTTCAGCACAACATCCAGGAGCTCGAAACCATCGCCCGTCTTAACCTTCCCATTAAGGTCTTTATTCTAAATAATAATGGGTATGCATCGATAAGAAACACACAAAAAAACCATTTCAAAGGTCACTACGTTTGCTGTGATCCGGAAAGTGGGCTCACCTTTCCGGACACCTCAAAAATAGCTTCTGCCTATGGCATCCCGTTCGTTAAAATTATCAACCATCAGGTAATTCGTGACCAAATCAAGAGTGTGCTGGAGAGCGGGCAACCCGTGATTTGTGAGGTGATGGTGGATCCTTTCCTTGCGACTGCGCCAAAACTTGCTTCAGAGGTTCGTCCAGATGGTTCTATTGTGTCCAAACCTCTAGAAGACTTGTGGCCATTTTTAGAGCGGGAAGAATTTTATTCAAACATGATCGTTTCTGCATCGAAAAAGGGATGAGAATAGGGCAGCAAGAGCGCGTATGAAAATGAATAACTGTCGAGTGTGTGGGAGTGTATTTTATCAATCCCCCTTATTGCGTTACGAAAACATGCCTGCAGTCGCTCAGTTTCTGCCCGATAAAGATTCGGTTGCGCTGGATAAGGGAGTCCGCTTAGAAATTTGCCAGTGTTCGGGTTGTGGATTAGTGCAATTGAGTAATGATCCGGTTGCCTACTATAAAGAAGTGATTCGCGCAGCAGCTTTCTCGGAAGAAATGAAAGCATTCCGAACAAAGCAATTTGATTGCTTTGTTCAAAAATATTCCCTTAAAAGCAGGAAAGTTATCGAGATCGGTTGTGGCCGAGGAGAATATCTCTCACTCTTGCAGCAGTCGGGTGCCGATTCTTATGGTTTAGAATACTCAAAAGAATCTGTGAAAGCGTGTAAAGGCCGTGGCTTGAAGGTGGCTCAGGGGTTTCTAGATGAAGCCACCTGCCAGCTAGATTCGGCTCCCTTTGACGCCTTTTTCATTTTGAATTTCCTCGAACACCTGCCACACCCAAATTTAGCCCTAAGGGCAATACACAATAATCTGAGAGAGGCTGCAGTTGGACTTGTGGAAGTTCCTAATTTTAACATGATATTACAAGACAATCTTTTTTATGAATTTATTCCCGACCATTTGTTTTATTTTACCAAGGACACTCTTAACACGGCTTTGCAGATAAATGGCTTCGAAGTGCTTGAGTCCTCAGAGGTATGGCACGACTATATTATTTCGTCTGTTGTAAGAAAGAAATCTGCCTTCGATCTTTCTCGCTTTTATCGATATCAAGAGCAGCTAATGACAGAAATAGAATGCTACATACACCAGTATAAATCCACGGCGATTTGGGGGGCTGGGCATCAGGCGCTTGCTATCATTGCATTGATGAACCTTGCTGATAAAGTAAAGTATGTGGTTGACTCTGCCCCATTTAAGCAGGGGAAGTATACGCCGGCGTCCCACATTCCTATCGTTTGTCCCGATACTCTGCGTTCTGATCCAGTGGATGCCATTATTGTGATGGCTGCCAGTTACTCAGATGAAGTAGTCAGGTTGATTAAAGATGAGTTTGATCAAAAGATCCCTATTGCTATTCTGAAAAAGTTTGGCCTAGAGAATGTGTGAATCTAAGGCGTTCATTAAGGAGGGGGAAGAGCCATCTTGGCTCCCACGTTTGCCAGGGCGTCTGCGCAAGCCAGTTCCTGTCGTTCGGATAGTACCCAAAGTTTTTCGGGTTCATTATTGTGCGAGTGAAAGAAATTCTTCCATCCTTCCCATCCAGCGCTTTCCGTCATGAGGCTATCCACCACAGATTCTTCACTGCCACTGCTCTGTGGCTTAGTCCGAACAACAACATGCTGGGTTACTGGATCCAGTTCTGCGGCTTTTTGAAGGTCTGATTTTTGTTTCTGACGGTGGCTTTCATAAACCATGACATAAGCCTGCACGGCAGTGATTACGTTGCTTTGGATATTTCCTTTGGTGTCATAGGGGCTTAAGGCCATGAGTGCTTTGAATAGATTATGTTTTACAGGAATGTTTCCATTTTTTGCCAATAGGAGCCTCGCTTCATCGGTCAGATCGTAAATGAAGGATTTCGCTTGGCCGCCGCTCACTTTTTGTATGTACTGCGCGAGAAGGTGACCGACATCAGGATCCGTACTGCGCGGAAATCGTCCATTAAAGATCACCCAGTCGTTTAGTTGACCGCGGTAATCTATCAGGGCGGCTTTACTAATCTCGTTCGGCTTTCTTTCAACGCGTTGTTTTGAGCGCTCGTCTAGGGGGCGTCCTTCAGCCAATTTTCTAATATAGACACGAATCATGCCTCTAAGCTGGCCTGCCGCCATTGGGAAACGGTGGTAAACACCTCTAAAACTTCCTTTGTCAGGTTCGGTTCCCAGCAGTTCGGTCTTTTGCTCAAGTTGCTTTAGGGTGACGAATTTTAGAGGTTTTGCCAGCTTTCCATTGCTGCTATCAGGAGAGGTAAAATAGATATCCTTACCGTTGTAGTGTTTGGAATTGCCCCCCGTGCCCACCGTGATTCCGTTAGTTTGCCAGTGTTCCAAGTAACGGGAGGCCTGGTTGCGGTCATACCAGCTACTAGTGCCTAGCTTGGCTTCAAAAATTCCATCGATGATTAGTTTTCCGTCCTCCTCATGGTAGATAAGTCCATCTGGTTTTGCGCCTTTCTTGTTGAGTGTGACATAAGTATCCTCATCCATGAATTTAAGCCGGTCCTGGCCGGCGAGGCGCTGCCGGATCATCATGTTCCCGTACACGTCTCCGAAGATCCCCATCACGTTGGTTGAATGCGAGAAATTAAGTTCGTTGGGGTGCTTGATAGGGCCGCCGCCTGAAAACTCGCGCCTAAGAAAGTCGGTGCGTTTATTGTAAAAGTCGAGGTCTTGTTTAGTCCAATGTCCGAAAAAGTCGTTGACCTGCGGTTGGGGCAATATTTCATGGGCCGCAGCCCACAACTGGGGAGCTTTCTCAATGAGGAGATCGATTCCCTCTTTTGATTTTTTTTCTTCGTCATCTTCTCCTCGAGCGCATGGGGTGAGAGCAAAGCACACGATCAGCAGTGAGCAGAGCAAAAGATGCGAAAAATATGAGTTTCGTTTATCCATCTTGCCCATCGGCGCAGGGATGCGCATCATTTCAAATTTGATGGTGACCTAGTAAATCCTCAAAGTCACTCGGCGGTTTTTGCTTTGATTATCGGGTAGAGGTGTGCCTTCAGTATCTCGGTTAGGGACAATGGGCCGGGTTTCCCCATAGCCCATGACGACAGTGCGCTTGAGCATATCAGGTGAGAACGCAAGAGCCCGTAATACAGAATTAGCGCGTCTGGAAGATAAGTCCCAATTGTCCTGGATTTCTTTCGAGTGAATCGGAATATCGTCGGTGTGTCCTTCTATGCCCAGTTGGTGGGGTGGCGGAATGGTTTCCAATGTGGATGTCAGCGATTGCAACGCTGTAACACCTTCTTTATGAAGCTCAAAGCGGCCGCTTTCAAAAAAGACTTTGTCTTTGATTTGGACCAGCACGGCGTCATCTGTTTGTTGGATTGCTATCTTGTCTTCTAAGTTGCGTTCTTTTACCCAGGCGGAGAGTTGCTTGGTCACTTTTTCCATCGGCGTGGGAGGCGGAGCCTCGTTTCTCAAAGCGGACACTATTTTTTGAAAGTCAGTCTGCTTAAGTTTTTTGTACGTCAATGCAAATAGCATCACAAAGAGAACGAACAGCAAAATCATCAAGTCACTGAGGCTCACAAGCCACAGGAACTCAGACTGTTCAGAAGGAGGGCGTCTGGGATAACGTTTCAAGCTGCTTGCTCCACGATCGTTGGGATATCCCGGCTTTCGGCAAAATACATAATGGGTTTACGCTTCTCGAGTGTTTCAAGCCAGGCCAAGGTTTGGTCGTAACCATCCAACTCGACGTCGAGCAACCGTTCCAGTTTCTGCTGAACGGGAGTCCATACAATCAACGAAAAAAATAACCCGAAGAAAGTGGTGAGCAAGGCAAGGCTCATATTGGCGCCCAGGTGAGTAGGATCATCCAAAACTGCCAGCAGCCTAACCATTCCTAATATAGTGCCCAGCATGCCCAGTGAAGGCGTGACGCGAACGCCTATGTTCGCGACATTTAAGCTTTGAATCAGACGGTTCCGCACCCGATCTCTTTCCAGGATCAATAGCTCGTACACATCCTTGGCGGGCATTTTAATGGCGAGGCGGTCAATCGTTTTGGCTAGGAAATCCGATGCGCCTTTCAAATTGACGTTTTCTAGGGCAAGTACTCCCTGCTTATAGAATCGGTTACCCAATTGTTGAAGTAATTTTGCTTCCCTCCAACATCTGCGTTGCCTGGACTCTGCCGAGGGACCGAAAGCTACCTTTGCAAGGTAGAAGAGGGCTTGCCTGTCGAAGCATACGAAGACGAGTGAAATGGGGCCCAGTGTGGTCAGGACCATTGCGGGCCAATGTAAGAGACGAAACGAAGAGGAGCCAGCCCCCCATCCTTCGAACTCATAAATGACCCACAGGCTCGCCCCTAAGCCGAGTAAACCAAGTGCCCTTGTGATCATCCGATAACCTCTCTCATCTTGCGCGTTAATATCATTTTTGCGGTGTGAATAGAGCTTTCATCTGCGCCTTCGTAGGCGGACATTTGCGCCATGACCAGATCCCGGCGCTTGGTCGATACGGCGCCCAGCAGTACTTTTGCCGTTTCATCCGAACAGCCGGCGAGAGCCAAGCACAATTCATCGTTGTCAATTTCGCTCAATACCTTTTGCAGTTTTTCTTTCGACAGGGTGGCTGCGTTTTCCAGTTTGAACTTATACTTGGCAAGTCCCGGATAAATCTTTGGATTTGTGTCTTTTAATGCGTCCAAAATATCATCCTGATTGGACGCTTCATTCAAGATAGAACCCCAGAATTCAGAATCACCCTTGCTCGCGCCAGAAGCATAGGAGGGGAGTTTTTGGATGACTGTGCGAGCGTCTCGTTCAATTTGCAAGAGATCGGAAATGGAAGTCGTACGCGTGCCGTGAGCACAGGAAAGCACCTCAGCGCGCATGGCGGGTGGCAGGCTTTCTATCGTACGTGCCGCTTGTGCGGGTTTCATGAAGCGTAGCATGACAGAAATGGCTACCGGGCTTTCGTGGGTGACCAATGTGATCAGCTGTTCGTCGCTGACTCCTTGAAGGAATCCGAAAAATTGTTTTTCCTTCCACTCTCTGGCTTTAATTAACTCGGAAAATTCCTTTTCATGATTGGCTAGAATTTCGTCGGCGTTACCGGGGGGTGGGCCTGCATCTTCCGGTGATTTGATGTTGAGACTCTCGAATAAGCTATCCAAAGCAGCGCCTTTCAGCACGGAGCACAATTGAGCCTGGTTTTCACTGTTTAATTTCCCGTAATATTCACGGAAGGTATCCGCTTTTGACAGAAACCTATCCAAAAGGCGAGCGCGTTGATTAATAATAGGCGAATAGGTTTCCGTTTTTGCTTCCGGACGTTGTTCTCTGTCTGCAGGTGCCCATGGCTGCAGGAATGAGGGAAGGAGGCTTGGTCTTGTATGCTGATTTGCATTTTGTGACGCTTGCGAGTCTGTCTTCTTTGCTGAGTTCAGCCCCACTTGTAAAACAGTGAGCAGCAAGATGGCCACCAAAATGCCAAGCACTATCCACCGTGCATATCCCCATAACTGTTCTTCGGGGCTAAGGGGCAGGGGTTCCTTCTTTGCGTTTGGCTCGGGTGTTACGGTTGGCGTTGGGCTTGGAGTGGGCTCAAGCGATTGCTCTTTTTTGAGCTTTATCATTTTAATCCGACCAAAAACAATCGAGGATACCTGTGGGTAATGGGACCGTGCATAGGACCGAACGAGTTCCCTGCCGTTCACGATAACGTCCGGGGGTAATGAGTCGTCGAAATTCACATTGATCCGAAGAGCGGCGAGCACCGGGGTTTCGATCAACCGGAAGACTTGCCTGTTCTGTAACGGGGGCTTTGCGACTTTAAATTCCGGCTCGGGGACAAAGCCCGGCATAGGCGCGACGGCAATCTCTTGTTCGCTGTTTTGGGAAGTGACAATCGTTTCTCCCTCGACCACTTTGCGTTCCGTTTTGGTTGTCACATCTGCGGAAACTTGCACAAGGAATTGGTCCGACGGAACGATTTTTGCCAAAGCAGTATCAAGATCGCCTTGCACTTTTGACTCGACAAGAAAGGGCCCCTCTGCGCCGTAAGCGCAGTAGCCAATCAAGCAGACAATTAGCCAAATAAATTTCATCGATACTTTTCCAAAAGGCCTTTAATTTCTTTGTTACTGGGATCTAATTTGAGCGCGGTTGCCCAGGCTGTTTTTGCCAAATCCTTATGTCCCTGGACATGCATCAGGCTGCCTTTCATGATCCACGCTCTGGTATACTCGGGCTTTCGTCTAAGCAGCTCTTCTACCTGTAAAGTGGCTTCATAAAACTTGCCGCGATTGTAAAGACGGTTTGCCTCGATCACAAAACGGTCTGAATCGTCGTATTCGACCACCACTTTCGGTGGAAGGGTGGGTTTGGGTGTCTCAGGGTTTACAATAACGATTTCTTTCTTGCTTTCCGCAGCCGGTAAGAGGATTGCAGGAGCCGGTGTCGTTATAGGTTGCGGTAAGGCCGACTTAAGTTCATCAATCGGAATTTCAATTCGATAGTCCTGAGTTCCCTCAGGCAGGAAATTTCCGTACAGAGTTTTGTTGCCGTAAGGTGTTTCCAGTTCAATGGCATTTCCCGACTCTCGAACTTGGTAATTGTCCTTGCCGTAGACACTGGCTATTGCAAGCACTGACAAAAAGGTTATGAATGCTATTTTCATTATCTTCCTAAACCCAATCCAATGTGGAAACCGGCGTACGAGTTGAGAGTGTTCACCGAGCTGTCGCTTGGGAGAAAGTACATCCCCTCTAGCCCGATGATAGTGAAAGATCCTAAGTAAATTTCAAATGCGCCCCGCAAGGACAAGCCTCGAGCCTCGGCCGTAAATCCGTAACCCACTCCAAATGCAGTGGACCAAGCAAGGTGGGAAGCTCCGAACCGTCCCCGAAGAAGCAGGGTGGGGTTGAGATAGATCAACGTGGTGCCGTTACCAATCACCCCGCCCAGGTTTAATCCCCCTTTTCCAAATCCCAGCTCTTCGACGAGGGTAAGGTTCCCTGCATAGGGTAGCCCTGTGGCTTCAGATCCTTTGCCTGTAATGATTTTTCCCGGCCCAAGGGTGAAAATAAGTTGGACTGAGGCATCGGTTAGGCTTAGAGCGGGTGCGGTGAAGCGTTCCACTCCCAAGATGCTGCCGGATGGATTTTGGTAAAGACTCGCGAGTGCGATCACGGCTATCTTTGTGCGGTAGATGTCAACCATGAGAAATGTCTCAACCGGCATTTTTTTGCCGATCATTCGGAGAGTGTCCAGGTCAGGCGCTCCTTTGCTGATGATGACCCGCTCGTCATGGACATTTACTTGAGCTGCGCGACACTCAGGACATCCGGTAACGTTTCGCACTCCTCGATTTACGAGGTGTTTCATCAGCTCTCGTTCAACAATGCGGCTGTAATCCTGTTCTAAGGGAAAGTTAGAATTAACGGAGAATATTCCTAATGATGTGGGCGGGCGCTCGAGCTTGCTGATCCAACGAGCAATATCTTCGCCGAGACTTTCAGCGGCTCGAAATTCTGCTTCATCTGGAGTGCGGCCGAATGAATAGTTGGCAAAGCATAAGAAAGTGAATGACAACAAACTGATGACACTTTTGCGTCCATGCATTTTTTGAAGCATATTTCTTCCTTGGGGCGAAAATAGGGCAAAAGCTTAAAGGTGTGCCCCCAGCATCCTTATCGGAATATTTAATTCTTTAATTGATTCGCATTTTCGCGGTATGATCGAACTGACATCCCACCTACAATGCTCAATAGAACGCAGTGCAAACTAGTGGTTATCATTACATTGGTGCTATGCCGCTATGCGGGTGCCACCTTGGAAGGCAGGACCCTTGCCATTGATATTGGAGCAGGCATGCCACAGCTGCTTACTCTGCAGGGTGCTGTGCTTGTCATTAATAAATTCCAACTCGGCTTTTCATATGGACTCATTCCGTCAAATAATTTCCTTGGACCGGATATCGATCTACCTGCTAATGAGGTAACCCTTGCGAACGGGCAAAGTTATACTGTGCGTCCGAAAGCTTCGGTAGGTCTTTCATCCATGATGCCATTTATTCGGTATTTCCCGTCGCAGACCAATTTTTATGTTCAGCTTGGCTGGGCTCTTTTTAAAACAAAAATCAACGTCCACGGGAACTTTCAGGAGCTTTCCGGAAATGTTATTGATGATGCTCTTGTATCAGGCGTTGCCACGTTAACACAGTCCTTGCCCACTCTGTCCATTGGCCATGTCTTTACCACCAACATTTATTTTTTTAACATCAGTCTGGGTGCCTCTTTCTTTGGAACTTTGTACACAGATTTCGGTTTAGCAGGCGTGTTGCCGGAAGCGATGGGTGGAAATGCGGGCAATCAGGTGGCCCTTGGTGAACTCAAAAAACGAATGGACATCGAAATCAACAAAGCCTTTGACGAACACAAAGCCAAAATATTATTTATTCCCTCCGTATTGGTGTCATTCGGGATCATATTGTAGGTTATCCGGAAGTTGTCATATCTGAATGTAAGTTGTTATTCCAATGTTCCGATTGCTTCTTCAGTCGCCTTCAGAACCACACCTTCTTTTACTGCTTTTGCCATGTTGTTGTGGTCTTTGAATAGGGGTCTGTCCTCATCGAGATGCTTAACCACCGTGTGCACGGATAGGTGAGCTGCATGAGTTCCTTTGCCAAAGTGGAAGTCTCTGAAATCGAGCGCCTGGGCAGCTGCAATCATTTCAATTGCCAGAACAGCGTGAGCATTTTCCAGGATTTGCGCTGTTTTGAGTGCTGTGTTCATTCCCATGCTGACAAAGTCTTCCTGATCCCCGGCAGCCGGAATGGATTGGATGCAAGCCGGTGTGGATAAAATGCGTTGTTCAACCACCAGGCTGTCTGCAGTGTATTGGCTGAGCATGTGACCGGAGAACATGCCGGCCCCCTTTGTTAAAAACGCCGGGAGTCCGACGTTGAGGGCGGGATGGAGCAGACGATTGAGCCGCCGCTCGGACAGAACGCTTACCATCGCAACCGAAGCGCCGACCATATCGAGTGGAAGGCTAATGGGAGTTCCTTGGAAGTTGGCTCCTGTGAGCACTCTGTTTTCATCCGGCAGGAAAATGGGATTGTCGGCCACCCCATTGAGCTCGATTTCAAATTGTTTCTTTGTGTGTTCCCATTGGTCGCGGGCCGCACCAATCACCTGAGGGGTAGAGCGCATGCTGTACGCATCCTGAACTTTTACCTTCTTCTTGCCGGTAATCAGATCGCCGCCATCGAGGCAACGTCTTATATTTCGTGCACAGGTGATTGCACCGGCAAAACCGCGCAAACGATGGAGGGCTTCGTCGTACGGCTTCATGTTTGCCATCAGCGCTTCCAACGTCATGGCCGCCGCAATTTCCGCCTGGCGGATCCATCTCACAATGTCGTACAGTTCAAGGCATCCTATGCCTAAGATAAAATTGCTTCCATTAATGGTTGCAAGCCCGTCTCGAGCCTCGAGCTCGACGGGGGTAATGCCCGCCAGCTCAAAGGCCTTGCGCGTAGGCATTCTGTTTCCCTGATAAAAAACTTCGCTTTCACCCATCAAAGCAAGCGCGACTTGGCTCATGGGAGCAAGGTCGCCGCAGGCGCCCACACTGCCTTTTTGGCAGACCACCGGGGTGACCCCTTTGTTGAGCATTTCTGCTAAAGTCTGAGTGACGATAGGACGGCAACCCGAATGTCCCCTCGAATGCACTGCAATCCGAGTGGCTATTGCTGCCCGAACATGTTCGATGGGCATGGGTTCGCCATAACCCGCCGAGTGGTTGTAGATTAAATATTTTTGAAACTGCTTCACTTGCTCGTCGGTCAACACGATCTCCGAAAACTCGCCGATTCCAGTGTTCACACCGTACATAATTTCGTGAGCAATTATTTTTTTTTCCAGCATTTTCCGGCAGTGAGCAATTCTGGCAATGGCCTGCGGAGAGATTTCCACTTTTTCATTAAAGCGTGCGACTTGAACGACATCCTCAATGGTCAGGCGGTTACTATCGATGGTCATTGTCATGATGTGCTCCTGGTTGAAAGAGGGGACCCATGTGTGCAAACGTATACCACGTCTTATTGGGGAACTAAAAGACTGCAGGCGACAGCTTTTT
>JACQOU010000203.1 GCA_016207775.1 Deltaproteobacteria bacterium | reverse complement strand
TCTTTGTATTGACCTGAGCTTGACTGATTCCGCCAAGACGATATTCGATGGGGTCTTCGATGGTGAGGATGTTGCGTTTGGGTGAGTTCAGGTAGCTTAGAACCGCATATAAAGTGGTTGTTTTTCCTGAGCCTGTCGGACCGGTGACCAGGATAAGGCCGTAAGGGCTCTCAATCAATTGAAGGAGTTTATTTTTTTCGCCTTCCGAAAGGCTTAATGTATCGACGGATACCTCTTTATTCGAGTCAAGGATTCGAATGACGATTTTTTCGCCGAACTCTGTCGGATACGTGGCCACACGAAAGTCGACATTTCTGCCAGCAATAGTTGAGCTGAAAGCTCCATCTTGAGGCATGCGTGTTTCGGCAATATCCATGGCTGACATAATTTTAGTTGCAGAGCTGAAAGGTGCGGTGAAAACCTGGTCAAAGCTTTTCACTTCTCTCAAGACACCATCAATTCTGAACCGAACGCGGTAGGTTTGAGCGAGGGGTTCGAAGTGGATGTCACTTGCGCCGGAAGTAACGGCTTGATGAATCAGATGGTTGATCACTTGCGCGACAGGACCCTCGGGGTCATCAATCAGTTTCTGGTCCGACAGATCCTTTGCTGACGATAATTCCCGGGCACGTGTTTCCAGCATTTCGTCAATATTTTCCTGCGCCTTGGAGAATTCCAATAATCGCTCACCGATTTCAGTCGAATAAGCGAGAACAAAATTGACAAAGCACTGTGTGCTTCTCTGAATTTCTGCCACTGCAGCCTGACCTTGAAACAGTGAAGCGGTGGCAACGGTGAGTATGTTTCCGGTCTTTGTAAGGGGCAAAAGTTGATGTTTGTTTCGGAGTTCTTCGGATATCAGGTGAACGATATCAGCTTTCAGAGGATAGCTTTTGAGCCGAACCAGCCGTGTGCCAAAAACCTCGCTCTGGATCTCAACCGATTGTCGTTCCGTTATAATCCCCATCTGTTGGAGGTTAACGAGCAGGCCCTGGTGGTTTTGCGCGTTTAGTTTTCGTGCCTGATCCAATTGATCGAAGTTCAGGCCGAGACTTTGAGTAAGGTGCCGTTCGAGGAAGCCTTCTTTAAGTTGAAATGCCATTAGTTCGCGCTCTCCATACTCAAAATGAGCTCGACCGACCCTATTGCCGATAAAAGTGGTATTTTTACTGCGGAAGCATCATGCCGAACTGAGACAAGAACGCTGGCATCCACAGAAGTTGGCAATACGTAGGGTTGCAGTTTCTTGCCTTCTTGTCCAAAATTCACCACCAGCCTTTGCAGAGCGGATGCAAGTAATTCCTCCAAAATTTTCTGTGTGGATTCGCTGTATGTATCGACCTTTGTTTGGGTTAGTTGCTCAATAAAGCGAAAGGCTCCTTCCCAGGTCCAAACAAATGTAATTTTTCCCTCTGTATCTCCAAGCAACAGGGCGCCAAGAACAATCTCTCCATGCACGCCTTGCGTTCTTACTCGTTGCGGTTCGCCGATGCTGAGCGGCTGAAGCAAAGGAAGTTTATCTTCAAAGGCATCCAAAAAGGCTTTCACCACTGCGTTAACATTCTTGGCAGCGAGCATCGTATCCGTCCTAATCCAATAGGCTCCTTCGAAGAAGTAATCGGAAAAATTGTGTGAAAACTTTCATGTTTTTGAAAAACTTTTATCCAAAGATGAAGCAACTTTTTGTTTTTCCTCACGTTGTTGTTCATTTTTTCCGATAAGAAATGCGGACGAGTGCATTTATGACCAAATTCCATTATGAAGCGGTTGATAGCACGGGGAACCCTCAGGTCTCCGAGATTGACGCTGAATCTTCCGAGCAAGCGATGGAGCTCCTTGCTTCTCGCAATTTGACCGTTCTGGAAGTGAAGGAAAAGTCCGGCATCAGCCTGACCGGTGAGGGAATGGGAACGGTTGCCGAGCCCTCTGCCTTTTACAAACTGCTTAACGCGATCCCTCTTCAAATCATTCTTGTTTTTTATGAGCAGCTCAGCTTCTTAATATCTTCAGGTATTCCTATTTACCTCTCCATTCGTATGGTTATGGAGAATATTAAGAATGCTCCGCTTGTGAAGGTGCTGCAGACTGTTATGTACGATCTTTCAGAGGGATTTACGCTTTCGATGGCGTTGCAAAAATATCCGCACCATTTTCCTCCCATGCAGACGCATTTAATTGCCATTGGTGAAAAAACCGGAAATCTAGACAAAATTCTTAATCACATCGTCGATTTGGTTCGAGAACAACAGGATATTCGGGATCGTTTCGTGAAGGCGGCCTCCTATCCGTTGTTCTTACTCGGAATGACACTCACCCTGGTGTTTGGAATGGTTTACTTTGTATTTCCAAAATTCGCCGATATTTTTAATTCTTTTAAGGTGGGGCTTCCTCCCACGACTCAATTTTTGATGGGGTTGAGCAAGACTCTAAATGAGAAACTTCCAATCATCGGCGCAGTCGCAGCTGGAATAATTGCCGGTGGCATTTTCTTTTTTAAAAGCGAGCGCACTTCAGGAATTCGCGATCAAGTGTTTCTTCGAATCCCGTTCTTCAACCAAATATATACGAGTATGTTTGTCTCGCTGTTAGCAAAAATGCTAGGAAGTTTATTGGCTTCCGGTATCCCGCTGCTGGAGGCACTGGTGCTATGTAGTCATACTATTCGCGGAAAAATTAAACGTGAATTTATGGAACAGCTGATTGCTGGGGTGAGAGAAGGTGAGGCCGCCTCAACCATCATGCGGCGATCAAAACTTATTCCTGAACTTGCTATTCAGCTGACTGCAGTTGGCGAGCAGACAGGCCGAATTGACAAAATGATGGACAATATTTTTCGCTTTTACAAGCAACAATACACGGAGCGCATTACGTTGGTTTCGTCGGCACTTCAACCCATGTTGATGATTTTTATGGCGTTGGTCGTGGGAGTTGTGGCGATGTCGCTTTTTGTACCGTTGTTTAAGTTGAGTTCTACGATAAGGCGGTCAGGTTAAGTGGCAGCGAAAGGTGACAAAAAAAAGAAGATTATCAGTCTCATCATTGTTCAGGTCGTGTTGTGGCTTTTCTGGCAGGTCGCGTTCCCGTTTTTGAAGCGTACCGGGGAAATTAAGGCGGAAGCAGCGAAGTTGGATAAAGAAATAAAGGAAATACAATTGGATCTCAAGACGTACACTTCGGATTGGGATGTTGAGATGAAAAACAGAGAGGACCGTTTATTGCATGAGATTCCGAACACTCTCGACTCTGGAGAAGTTCTCCGCTATTTCGTGTCTGAATATGAAGAAAAAAATCCGAGTGTAAGATTTTTGTCTGTCTTGCCACAGTCTCTGGCAACTTCAGGGGTGGGTGCGGACCCGGAAAAGCCGGATGTAAAAGCCAGGTTCGCCCGCTATGTGGTTGCTGCACAAATGCCTCAAAATCTGATTATTACCTATTTACAGCACATCGATAAATACGCGGGGGCTTTTTTATACGATAGCTTCGAACTGAATATTATCGATTCCAATAAGGGGTTGCTTCGGGCAAACGTGACATATGATCTTTATGTGGGGCCTAAGGAATGGATGATGCCGACAGGCGCCCCTTCTCCTACCAGGGTGGTCGCTGCGGAATTGCCAACTTCTTCAAAAAGTAACTCCAATTGGTTTGGAGCATTATCTAATAGCGAGCATGAAAAGGACAAGAGGGTCGGCTCCTCGGTATCAGAGGTAAGGGAAACGGGATCTCAAGACTCATATGAACGCTCTCCCCGTTTTAAGATTTCCCATATTATCGGGGAAAGTATTGTCATAAACGAAAGTCTTTTTGAAGAAGGGGATTTTGTTGGTGGCTGGAAAATTGCGCGAGTGGATCAGGTAGCAAAAACAGTTCTGCTAAGAAAAGGTGAGCAAAATTACAAGGTGACTGTCCGATGAAGGGATTTACTAACAGCTGGGTCTGGTTCATGTGGCTATTCCTTTGTCTTGTTGCTTATTCCGCTCAAACTCAGGAAGTGCCTGAACCGCAGGCATTCGACAATTCAACTGATGAGATTCGTTTTGTGGATTCTTTTATAAGAGAAGATGAAGCGGGAAAAAAACTTGTTCTGCAGTTTTCACCCAGAGTACCTGTATACGCGGTTGTTCGTTTTAAGACGCAAAACGTGAGTGAAGTGCAGTGGAAGAGTAAGGCTGCCCAGTCGGTTACCAAGACCTATTTCGTTGATGGCGATACCGATCGACTTGTGAAGGCCGTGGTGGGTGTCCAGGCAGCCGAAGGGAAAGGCATCCTTCAAATCTGGCATGGGACGAGCAGCAGTTACGAGTTGGGCGAGGAGAAGGGTAACGAGCTTGTCTTACGTTTAGCGGGTCCCCCGGCTCTTTCCAAGGTGGCCAAGGTGGCTTCCCCTGTTCCAATACCGATCAAGCAAGACTCAAGGAGCATCACGCTCAACGTTAAAAGGGCACCTTTGGATAAGGTGCTGCGCACGCTGGCTTCCGAAGGGCAAAAAAGTCTCGTATTCGGAGAAGAGGTTACCGGATTTGTGAGTGTGAATGTCAGAAACCTCAACTACGAAGACGCGGTTGATACGATATTGAGACCCACTAAGTACCGAGCCGAACATACGCCCGATGCGACGATAGTCCGGGTTGCAAACGATGGGAAATCATTCCGTGTGTTTCATATAAAGAATGTGGATGTTAACGTCATTAAGCCCACGATCACCGATATTGCAAAGAACGGGCAAGTCACCATCGATCCGAATACAAATTCCATCTTCGTTTTTGATGTCGTCGATGTGTTGAGCAATGTCGAAAGGATGATCGCTACGCTGGATCAGACCCCTCAACAAGTTGAAGTGGAAGCGGCGATACTGGACATTGAGGATCAAGATTCCAAGGATATTGGTTTCGATTTAAGAGGAGTGGATATCCACAATGGCGATGTGTCGGTTGATTTTAATTCACAGAAAGTATCGCCCTTGGATAGCGCAACTTCAAAGGGTTTCTATGTTGGGCTTACATGGAAAAGCGTACGGGGTATTCTTGGGTTTTTGGCGACTAATAGCAAAGTCCACACGCTTGCGCGTCCCAAAGTGGTTACTCTCAGTGACAAAGAGGCAACAATTATCATCGGTTCGAAGATTGGTTACAAGACACTCTTGTCTACAAACCAGGGAACCATGGAACAGGTTAATTTTCTGACCGTTGGTACGCAGCTTCGTATTACGCCTCATATCACCAAGAGCGGTGATATTCTCATGCATATCAAGCCTGAGATCAGTGATGGCCAGCTGGATGCCAAGACCAATGTTCCAGTCGAGAATACAACAGCGGCGGAAAATCATGTTTTGGCAAAAGATGGTCAGACAATAGTTATTGGCGGATTACTGCGACAAAAGAAAGAGAAGAGGGAAGATAAAATTCCGATATTGGGTGATATTCCGCTACTGGGTCTTTTTTTCAAGGGCTCGACTGAGCAGACCATAAAAAGTGAACTGATGATTTTATTATCGCCTAAAATTGTGAATCAGCAGGTTCTTAACGCCAATGAAGCTCACGGCTCGCGAATGTTGGACAGTATCAATCCTGAAAGAGTGCAGCTGAAACAGCCTCCTTCAAAAAATCGTATTGCCGAATAAGAGGCAACATGAACGCATCGGATGCTCCAAAAAGAAGCGTCACCCAGGAAGAGCTGGATGCCCTTTTTAATGCGAGCGCAACGGCGGAAACAGGTAAGGAAAGTGCGGTTGCTGAGAACGAAACGAATCGGGAGGGTGATCCCGCAAAGCATGCTTGGGATCTTCAACCCACCGGGGCTGAGCACGTAGGCGTGCATATTGAAGCAAAACAATCGTCAATTGTGGCTATCTCGAAAGGACTTGAGCCATCGTTTTCCGAAACTATCGCAGCAGGATTTGAAAACACCGAAAAGTTTTCTGTTCTGCTTGCAGAAACGGTTGCTAAGCACAGCCTCGCCAATCGTGCAGTTATCGTCACTCTATCGGGCAAGCCGGCTTTTTTTACGGTTCTGAAGCTGCCCTTATTGTCACGAAGCTTGTTGAACAGGGCCTTCCGCACTCATCTTAAAGCCGTCGCAAAAGTTAATTTTGATGAAGTGGTTCATGTTGCTCTTGCCGCAAACAAGAGCGACGAAAAAGAGATCTCTTTTCTTTTTGGTAATGTGGAAAAACCTATACTGGAAAAAATCGCGCAATGTTTTAAAAAGGCACAACTAAAAATTCTGGCGTGGGATAGCTCGCTTCTTTGTTTTGCCAGAGCTGCCAGCCTGCTATGGAAAAACATGTCGCATGCGGATTCAACCCGCATGGCAATTTTTCTTGGCTGGGATAGCTGCGATATCGCGATTCTTGACAAGAATGGGAAGATGTTGAACTCGTCGCTCCCGATAGGCCTCAATTCATTTCTTGAGCACCTTGCTTCCACCCTAGGTGAGCCATCCGCTGATTCCAAATGGATCAACGAAGAGGAATTTAAAGTGTCGAGTTCCGATGAGCCTGACGTCGTTCAAAGAAAAGTCCTTGCAGGTCAGGCCGCACATGCCTTTTACCTGGCCTTGGCGCAGCAGGCAAAAACGAGGCTCTTTGCTCTTTGTAATGAAAATGACGTGACTCTCCCCACTCGATTTGCTTTGCTCGGACCCGGCCGAGAGCTTTTTCGCATTCACGACAGCCTTGTACTAGATCTCGGTCTGGCCGCCATTGATTTGGGCAACCTAAGCCAAGTCGAGTTCGGTGCTTTGGGTGCTGCCGTTTGGAGTCGTCATGAGGTTCACCTAAATTGCCTGCCGCAAGGTACTGCGGAAATGCTTCGTGACACATTGGAGATGTTACAAAAATTCCGTGGCAAGTGGCTTCCCAAGAATATTAAGGTGAAGAAAATCCGGTTGCCTGAATTTCGAGCATCGACTGTACTGACTCCGATCCGGATTCTGGCCATCATGCTCGTTATTGTTATTGTGCTGGCAGCGCTGCCTGTTTTTAGTCGCTGGAGTGCGGTAAGAAAGGTGAAGAAGGCACGAGCCGAATTGACTCGCTTGGAAGCGGACAAGGGACGCATGAAAATTTTCAAGGAGCGGGAGTTGCGCTACCAAAAGCGGTTTTTCCTAAAGCAGCAGCTGGAAAAGCAGCGGGTGCAGCTGGCCCCCATGTTACAGGAACTGGTCGCGATCTTGCCGCAACAGGTGAAGTTGGTTTCCTTGAGCTTCCGAGAGAAGCAGCTCCGCTTAAAAGGCTTGACCTATTCACAAAGAGATTTGGATGCTTTTCTGTCGCAAACAAACTCACTGAAGACACTTGTGGATGCCACTCCGGTTGATATCAAACGCGAAGGTGGAACCGTTCAGTTCGAGATTACATTCAAGCAAAATCTAGGTTAAGTGCTGAGCATGCTCAGGATCTGAGGCTCAAATTTGCCGAGCATATGCCGCATTTTTTCCACTGCATTTGCAGGCAATAGGCCGCTTTGGTAGGGAGCTCGATTGGTTAAAGCATCATAAACGTCCGCTATGGTAGTAATTTTCGCAAAGGCATGAATATCAGAGCCTTTCGCTTTGGTTGGATAGCCTTCTCCGTCAATCCGCTCGTGATGTTGAAGTGCAGTTAAAATCACTTCTCTGGGAAGCCTAAACATCTCCAAAAGTTGTGCTCCCTTAATCGGATGGCGGTGAACCACCTGCCATTCTTCGTCGGATAGCGGGCCTGGCTTGTAGAGAATTTTTGGGGAGATGAACAAGTTGCCGAGATTGTGCATGAGTGCCCCAAAAGTTAATGTTTTCACCTGGCCAAGAGAAAGCCCCAACTTGTGACCGACTGCTGCGCTATAGATGGCAACATTGACATTATGGTTTACAAAGTAAAATGCTGGATCATCGTAGCGACGAAGAAGCCTCGGGCCGAGCGATGGATTGTTCTTAAGGCTGAGGGCAAGCCTGGCACCCAGGGCTCGGAGTTTCTCAACATGTTCTATCTGGATGGACTTCTTTCTTTCCAGATATTGATGATACGCCAAAAGAAGATGCCTGAGCCGAATCACGGAACTTTCGTTTGGAGTGGTGTCGGTATCGTTATCTTTCTCGAGGGTATCCAGGTATTCCACCCAGCTTTCCTTTGGAATGTAGACGACACTCACCCTTTCGCGCAGTGAGCTCACGCGCCGCGTTGTGAGCTTGTCGCCTTGGGCTCGAAATAAAATCAGACGGTCTGAAATTTTAACGTAGACCGGAAACGGTAGAGGGGAATCCGCAGGAACAGATTCCAACGGGGATTGAATAAAGTCATCTGGGCTTATGGCAGGCTGCTTCGATGCTTGCTCACCCAGGCTGTCGGAATTATCTCTGTTCAAGGGCTAGTCCTCTAGTATGCGTATCGGCAAGTATTGCTTTAAGGTTGAGGATAAATCTGATTGATAGCCTGTTCCGAATTGCTTCACAAGTAATGCGACCGAGGAGCGGTGCGCTAATTCTGATTTTTAACCTGGTTGGCTCAAAACTCCGACACCGTGTATTTTTTGGATTGAATAAGTCTAAAAACTACAAGGAGTTGAGCATGAGCCAACAG
>JACQOU010000196.1 GCA_016207775.1 Deltaproteobacteria bacterium | reverse complement strand
GTACTTAGTATTTGTTCATTATATTAATCATCGCTTCAATACAATCACTTTTTACGATACCATTAGAAACATGAAAAAATCACAATACCATTTAGCTTTGTGGATACTGCCACTTATTTTTTGCGCCGTATATTTCTTATTGCGCCTCAGTCAAAACGGCCCGCTTAAGCTGGGTGTGCTTGCTCTTCTTCAACTTACTCCGATTGCTATTTGCATCGTCAAACACAAGATGGACTACGTTCCCGTTGTACTGGCGAGTCACTTTGTGGGTTACACTCTTGTACCGCTTCTCCAAATCATATTTAAATTTGGTGATCCCCTTGCCGTTTCCGATTTAAAACCCATAAATGCTCTTCTTGTATGCACGATGATATTTATCTTCATGTTTTACTTGGCGCGCCAGTTTCTTTATCGATCGCCACACCAAAAGGAAACATTTAAGAAACTGCCCGTGTCGGAGAAATTTTTGTATATCGCAACTGCACTTATCATCTCTTCTTTTTGTTTTGAGGTCTTTGCAAAAAATTATTTTGGCCCGTTCCTATCCAATTGCCAGTTTCTGCTTACCGTTTTTATGTTCTGCATGAGTGTGCCAGCAGCGCCTGCTTTGCTTACTACCGTGCAAATCGTCTTGGCCCTTATTCCATTTTTTTCCTTTGTTGTGACGGCTAACCTGGGTTTTGCGATCAACCTTCTTGCTATTTGGATGATTCAGGGAGCGCTGACCAGGACGATTCGCTCTTTTGTTCCTGCGTTTCTTCTCTTGATCCCCATGGTTCTGTTTCAGTCAATTAAGGGAGATTTTAGGGCTCATGTAGCGCATATTCCAGAGAGCCAACTATTGTTGCGATCCGAAACTTTATGGGACTGCATCAAAAGAAAATTCGGGTCTTCGCAGCGACATAGTGAAGCATGGTCGCTATATGCTGAGAACACAACTCAACCAACCCGATCGGACTTTATGGCTCCCGTCTATGCTTCCGCTGTCGAGAAATCGTTGGGTCGAGTCCATGACCGGTCCTTAAACGAGGTCATGGAATTAACGCCTCATCCAGTTCCTTATTGGGAAGGGCATAGCTACCTTTTCTTCTTTTATCTCACGGTACCTCAGTGGTTATGGTGGGGTGAGCCACTCAAAAATATGCAAAATGAATACGGCCATCGTTATCACATTTTGGCTCCTGATGACAAAATAACAGAAGTCGTATTCAGTTATTTTGCAGAAGGATATGCTAATTTCGGTTATTGGGGACTCTATGTTACTGCATTCCTTCTTGCACTTTTGTTTGCCTTAATTGAAAAAATATCGGACTTTGATTTACAAGGCTATTATTCCTTTACATTTATAGCGTTCTTAATGCCTATTCTGTCATACCAAATGGACTTCAGCACCATTGCGGCAAAAATGGTTTGGACGTCTCTCATTCTTGTTCCGCTTAGAACTCCGCTACTCAAGTACATCAATGAGCGGCGATTGTCTCGGCGACAAAAAAGGCCAAACGCAGAGAATAAGGGCCCGTATAAATAGAAGTTAGGCATGCACTGGCGATACCGAAGTCAGACCAATCAGGCCAATAGTTCTGCAACAACCATCCACAGAATTGAAGCTCCCATGACATAACTGATGGGAAGAATCTTGTGCTCAAGCCCGGGAACTGAAACCACAGCATCTCCCTGAGGGACATGTTGATCGATCATCATTTCGTCCTCTGACATCTTCCCCATGGTTTCGATCTTTTTTTTCATTTCTTCAAGCGAGTCGTTGTAGCCAAAGCTCCATGCGATCTTGACCTTTTTTCTTCGCCACTGCTCGGGATAATTGTGTTTCTCAAACCCGCCCCAGTTTGGCATTCCTCCATGACCAAGGAATAGAACGACACTCCCAGGTTTCAACTCCACTGTCTTGTCTCTAAAATCGAACCAGCCCTTATGACAATAATCGATGGTTTGGGTACGGTCTGGGACATGGGGGCCTGTGAGAGCACGCATGGTTCCATGGCCGTGAAGAAACCCATAGAACTTCTTGCCATTAGCCTTTGCGTTTGTGGCCCACCCGGCAAGCTTTTTTATCCGGAGTAGCTCCTCTTGGTAAAGTGCCTGAAGTTGACTACGCAAAATTTGAATAAATGAATCACCAAATGTGCGGGGCTCAATACGCGCAGGTAGCTCACGATAATATCGACGGTACTGCTTGTCCAGCCGTTCACCTATTTTTTCCCGCCATTCGGAAGGAGCGCCCGGATGCCAGAAGAACGGCATCTTGCCTAACCGAGAGCAAGCAGCCGCAAACTCACCAGTCCAAACCCACAAGAGAAGAACGTTGGCTACGGAATCCGTCGGAACTACCCATCTTTTCTGTGAATCCTGGAATAACCCACCGGTAGGTGCCGCATGATTGTCAAGCGATGCTGCCGGTTTTATTCCCATCTTTCTTAGACGTTCAAGCAAATTGGATCGCCCTATAGCAATGACATGACGATCGGGTCCTGCTTGAACTGCATTGCGGATCCATTGAGCATCATCTTCAAACTTGCCGACGCCAATCTCTGTAGGGTTTTCACTCGATTTCACCCGATCATCCAAAACAAAGTACAAATAAACACCCGGTTTAATTTCGGTCTGAATCTTGTTGGCCTCAGGCATGTTAAGCCCAAAGGCACCAATCCAGGTTGCATACAGCCCGCCAGCTCGGCCATAGCCTTCAGAAATCGCCTGAGGATCGCCGACGTAGCCCACTTGCACATTGTTTTGGATAACAAGCTTTGCAGCTGCCTCAGCAGACTTAACAATCCGGGGCATATCTTGATGCACTTCCTCAAGGCACTTCATCAGCCAGTCATAATAAACTTTTGCACCCCATTCATTTTCCGATGGATTCTTGAGCACGGGCGACTGGGTGCAGGCAGAAAACAGTAGGGCAAGGGCTACCGCAACGGGCTTTTGCATCTTAATAATCACTCACCTTCCGCCTTCCCTTTGCGGATAGACTATAAGATGTTCCATAGTGAGCTGATACTGAAAGCCCCTTACCCTCTATGAAACCATCCGAACCCTTACTCAAAGCAAGCGTCCATTTGAGCATCGATTGGTTATCCATAAGATTTAGGACTCCTTTAGCCGAATCAAACTCACCCGAATCGAACATGAGTTCAACAGTATCCAATACACATCTCGCAACAAAATTTGGAGACCCCGAAGGGATGCGTCGGACCGTCAGCACTCCGTTAGTAAAAGGAGTTTTGACATCATACTTTCCCTCTACGCTATCCCCGCTAAGGACTTCAAGAACAGGTTGATATAAAGCTCCCGGTGAAGCATCTTGCGTTCCGCCGATAGTGATGTCCGCATCCAATCGAATATCCTTCACTGTACCGACCACTTTCTTACTCGCGAGGTCAATCTGCAGTGCAATTTCTGCCAATCTTCCTGCTAAGACACTGTCGGCCTGTATGGACGCGCCCCCGCCATCGATCTGCCGGGCATTAAAATCATAAAGCGGCATTTGTATTTTGGAGTTGAAGATCGTAATGACGACCCTCTGCAGTGCAAGCTCCTGCAAAAATGCGTTCATGATGACCATTTTTGTTTCGCCTTCGATTTTCTTGCAATGCTCAGAAACAGGTGATTCCCCACAAACTAACAGCATTGAATAGATGCCCTCGAAACCAGGCTCTATCAATGGCTTATTTCCCAAGATAATCTTTGAAATAAATGAAAAACCAATAAAAAGTGCCACAAAAGTTAAACGCATGCCCCCTCCAAAGCTCCGACCAAATGGCGTAGCCCAATACTACTTCACAGTAGCCCAATACTCTTAACAAATGGAAAGCGATACGGTCATTGCGCACCGCAACTCAACTCTACTTGCCAAGGTTCTCAGTGCAATAGAATAAGACTTTCTTTTTTTTTGAGCACGAAGCACAGTGCCCATAAAAGATCACTGACAGGTTTGCTTTCTTGAAACCGTGCACTTCTTTAAGGGCAGATTCTATTTTTTCAAAGAGTGTTTTGTTGCCTTTATTGAGTTTTCCACAAGACTTGCAAATATAATAGTGGTGAACCTTTTTATCAAAAATGTACTGGAATTGCTTACCCACAGTCGGCAGATTGAGTTCCTGGATTATCTCAATATGCTTCAAATTCTCTAAATTTCGATAAATACTCGAGCGATCAATGCCAGGCAGACGCTCATTCATATAAGCATAGATATTTCGCAAGCTGATGCCACTGGACTGATTATCCAAAATGTATTGCAAAAGAAGCCGCCGGGCGGGAGTAATACGCATATTATTGTGACGGAGGATCGCCAGCAGATCCTTGTGCTTCTTCATAACCATACAATATATGCGCAGCGAACAGGAATGGCCAATTTTATTTTCGCCCCACTGTGTTTATGCAGCAATATGTTGTTGCAATAAGTTGCATTAGTGAATACTATGACTTTCATTACAAAACTTATGAAGCGATCCATACAAAGGGCAAGTGACTACTCAACTGGTTCAATCATTGGCTGAATGGCTATGGATGGCAGGACCCCATTTTCTCCTGTGGTCCGAGCTTTGCTTTCTTTGTGCCGCCTTAATATGTTGTTTTGCATCCAGCAATGCTCGTCTTGCTTCAATCGTGGGAGCCGCGGGTTCTATTATCGGCTGTGTACTGGGCCTTCTGTCAGCCACTTCCATGCTTTCGATGGGCACTTCTTTTACATTAAACCTTCCCTGCACTATTCCGCTGGCCAGCCTCCATTTCAAAGTGGATGCTCTTTCTGCGCTCTTTCTTATTCTGATTGATGGCTTGTCGCTTCTGTTCACGCTCTATGGCGTATCTTATCTCTATGAGTATCGTTCAAAACGATCATTAGGCGGTCCGTGGTGTGCATTCAATCTCCTGGTGGCAAGCATGGGAGTTGTTGTGACCTCGCAGAACGGAGTGTTGTTTCTAATCGGCTGGGAACTGATGGCATTGTCCTCTTTTTTCCTCGTTATGTTTGAAGGAGATTCCAATAAAGGCCGTGATGTGGGAATCACTTATCTCATCGCTACGCACTTAGGCACCTTGTTCTTGTTGGTAATGTTTATTTTAATGGCGGTTTCATCGGGCAGTTTTGAGTTTGACGCATTTAGGACTCATCAGCCATCCCGGACCCTGCTGACGACCCTCTTTCTATGTGCGGTGATCGGTTTTGGAACAAAAGCCGGCCTGATGCCATTCCACGTTTGGCTTCCAGAGGCGCACCCAGCAGCCCCGAGCCACGTCTCAGCGCTTATGTCTGGCGTGATGATTAAAACAGGAATTTATGGAATTTTGCGATTAATAAGCCTGGCGGGTATGCCTCCGCTGTGGTGGGGATGGCTGCTCATTGGGATGGGGTTCGTGTCGGCTGTGGGGGGAGTGCTTTTTGCATTGGCGCAACACGATTTAAAAAAACTGCTCGCCTACCATAGCGTGGAAAACATAGGGATCATTGTGCTCGGCATTGGGTTAGGCGTTTTGGGGCTGGGGTCAGGTTCACCTCCGTTGGCTCTGACTGGTTTTCTTGGAGCACTATTGCATGTGATCAATCACGGCATATTCAAGGGACTTCTTTTTCTGGGTGCCGGAGCAATATTCCGCGCGACAGGCACTCGTCAATTAGATGAATTAGGGGGACTGCTGAAAAAAATGCCGGCAACCGGCTATTGTTTCTTAATTGGTGCCCTAGCCATTTCAGGTCTTCCCCCTCTGAACGGATTTGTGAGCGAGTTCTTGATTTACATAGGGTCCTTTCGAGGGGGCATTGAGCTCGCTCAACCCAGCAATCTCTTTTGTTTTATTATCATCCTTGGGCTCACACTGATTGGTGGCTTAGCATGTGCATGCTTCTCAAAAGCGTTCGGAATCGTCTTTCTGGGCGAACCACGACAGGCAGTCAGCTCATCTCATACGCTGCCCCCAGCAATGAAGTGGCCCATGATCATTTTGGCGGGTCTGTGCATAGCTATCGGCGTTTTTCCCGTTCCAATAGTACGATTTCTTTTGCCATGCGCTTCTCAGATTTTTCCAGTCCAACAACCAGAAGTCCCTTTCTCCGCCATGACTTCCACCCTGAATTTACTCACTCACATTACTGCCACCAGCCTCATCCTCCTTCTTCTCATCTTCTTTATTTTTAGATTGAGACGATTGTTCTTGGGGAACAGGAAAGTTACCAGCGAAGTGACCTGGGATTGTGGTTATGCAAAACCCACTCCCAGAATGCAATACACCGCTTCTTCGTTCGCACAGTCTATCCTGCAGCTTTTTCAACCCTTCCTGCCCAGCCACAAGGCACTGTCTCGTTCCCTCACCTATTTTCCCGGTTCCGAATCGATATCCTTTTCAAGCCATACACCCGATCATTTCCAACAAAGCTTTTACTGGCCATTGTTTCATTGGGTTGATAAACGATTCTCTATTTTACGACGCTTTCAGCACGGTAAAATGCAGGTGTACGTTTTATTTATCGCCGCAGCACTCATTGCACTTCTGATTTGGCAGCTTGGAGCCGTCCAATGATCTCACTGTCTTTTGCTGTCACTTTTGTTTCTTCTTTAGCCGTTGCACCTCTCTATCTAAGTATCATCAACAAGACAAAGGCCTTTTTTGCGGGTCGGCAGGGTCCCCCTCTGCTTCAACCTTATATTGATATTTGGAAACTGCTCAACAAAGGAGCCGTTTACAGTAAAACGACCACTTCAATATTATTTGTGAGCCCTGTGATTGGCCTTGGTTGCTTAATCATCGCCACAGCGTTTCTACCTGTCGGCAGAACACCGTCCATCTTTGCTTTTGATGGCGATTTTATTGTTCTTGCCTATCTGTTCGCACTCATGCGTTTCTTTTTTATTATTGCCGCACTGGATACCGGCTCGAGTTTTGAAGGCATGGGAGCGAGCCGTGAAGCATACTTTGCAACACTGACAGAGGTCGCTTTCATCCTTGGGCTTGCTGCGATGGCCAAGAAAACCGGCACGCTTTGCTTGTCTGGCATGCTCACGCAAATTTCTGGCGAAATGTGGAAACAGTCCGGAGGCATTCTGGCTCTAACGGCGAGCTCTTTGTTCATTGTGTTGTTGTCGGAATGTGCCAGGATCCCGATCGACGACCCCAATACGCACCTGGAACTAACCATGATCCATGAAGTCATGGTGCTCGATCACAGCGGGCCTGACTTTGCATTGATCCATTATTTGAGTTGTCTCAAATTTTGGATTATCGGCTCTGTGCTGGTCAGAATGGTTTTGCCCGCCACTGTTCACAGCGCGTGGCTTGACCAGGCAATGGTTTTTGCTGCCGTGGCAGGCATCGCAGTGGCGGTGGGACTCATTGAGTCGTCGATGGCGAGACTCAAATTGAACACTGTGCCCCAGCTCCTGGTAGGAGCAAGCACGCTTTCTGCTTTGGCGCTTCTATTAGGATTAAGGTGAACGCATGCTCTCCTGGCTTGAAGCCCTCATCATTTTACTTGTCCTTACAAATTTCGCCCTCTTGGGCAGTAGTCGCCTGGCCTCGCTTATCCGACTCGTTGCCCTTCAGGGAATGTTACTGGGTATCATTACCATCGCTTCTCAGCCGGGAGCTGCAAGCGCACGCATTTACATTTTAGCCCTCGGAAATATTGCAACCAAGTGCCTTCTCTTTCCATGGCTTTTTTATAGAGCGGTTAAGGAAGTAAACATCCGACGGGAAGTGGAACCCTATGTGGGGTATAACTTATCCCTGCTAGCCGGAGTGATTTCTTTCGGGCTTTCACTGTGGCTCGGTGACCGATTGCCCTTTCCCACCAAGGCTTTTTCCGATTTGGCTGTGCCCACCGTGTTTTTTATGCTTTGGGTAGGCTTACTCCTTATTATTAGCCGTAACAAGGCCATCACGCAGGTAGTGGGATACCTGGTAATGGAGAACGGAATTTACCTTTTCGGTATTTCATTCGTGGAAGCGGCGCCACTTTTTGTTGAGTTGGGTGTTCTGCTGGATGTGATCGTCGGAGTTTTTATCATGGGAATCATTATCCACCAAATTGACAGGCAATTTGACACGCTTCATGTCGGTCAACTTGCCAACTTGAAGGATTGAGATGCTGCTGATCCTAATGATTGTTCCACTGCTGTCGGCGTTCTTTAGTTTAATCCAACCGCGCAGCCGCAAGACCCGTCTTACGGTGCTTGTACTATCCGCAATTATTCACAATGGTTTGGTTTTTTCTTTTTGGGTTACTCGGCCCGACGCTTTATGGAAAGGGTTTCTCGCGCTTGATGATATCGGGCTTTTATTTCTAAGCATTACCAGCACACTGTTCACCCTCATTTCAATCTACGGTGTTGGATACTTAACGCAAACCCAGCGGCATATTCCCAAACATGAAGCGCTTTTGTGCGCTTGTCTCTCCCTGTTTCTATCGGCGATGACACTGGTAACGATCAGCCAAAATCTGGAATTGATTTGGGTGGCTATCGAGGCCACCACGCTTTCGAGTGCTCCGTTGATTTATTTTCACCGCTCACCTCATTCGCTTGAGGCCACCTGGAAGTACTTTATGATTTGCTCAGTAGGCATCGCACTGGCCTTGCTGGGGAATTTCTTCCTTGCCGTCTCCACAGCACAAGCCGGAATCAACAATCCGTCCATGTTGCTCTCTGACTTGATCATCAAAGCCCCCTTGTTTCACATCCCTTGGTTGAAAGCTGCTTTTCTTTTTCTTTTAGTGGGATATGGAACCAAGATGGGCCTTGCTCCATTTCATACGTGGCTTCCCGACGCGCACAGTGAGGCACCGTCCTTCGTTTCCGCACTCCTGTCCGGAGCTCTCCTCAATTGCGCCTTTGTTGGAATTTTAAGAGTGCATCAGGTCTGCGTGGCCGCTGGCCTTTCCACATTCACGCAGACTAATTTTCAACTGCTGGGCCTTTTATCCATGGCGTTTGCGGCTGCTTTTATTTTAAATCAAGCGGATTACAAGCGCATGCTCGCTTACTCAAGCGTGGAACATATGGGGATACTTTCCTTGAGCATTGGGCTCGGTGGCGGAGCCTTGTTCGGCGGTATGTTTCATGCAGTCAACCATTCTCTCACTAAAGCAATGCTTTTTCTCTTATCCGGAAACATTCTCATCGCATACCGCAGTCGGCTCACCAAAGTGGTCAGTGGCATGCGCAGGACATTGCCTTATTCTTCCATGCTGTGGCTGATCGGTTTTTTTGCCATCACCGGAATCCCGCCCTTCGGCACCTTTGTGAGCAAGCTCCTAATTCTCAAGGCAGCCTTTGAACAGGGGCAAATAATCACCGCAATTCTCTGCCTTGTTTTTCTTGCCCTTATTTTTGTGGGGATGGTTGGAATTTTTCTCAAAATGGTTTACGCAGAAACGAGCAGCCCAAAACAGTCAGAGGGGCCCAATCCGGAAGGTACCGTCGCCAGGGAGCCTTTGTGGTCATTACTCCCACCCCTTTGCCTAGCCGTTCTCGTTTTGCTGTTAGGCATCTACATGCCACCCGTTTTAAAAAGTAATTTAGAATCCATAACACTCATATTAACAGGACCATGATCCCAACAATCAAAAATAGCAAATGGTTACCTCTTTGCGATGTCCCAGTACTTGACCCATCGAGCTGGCGTCAGGTTATTGTGCAAAATGTTCGCGAAGGCGATCGGATTGCCGCTCTCTTTGGTTGCACGCATAATGCGTCCGTCCCTGTTCGCCTTTATGCTCTTCTCGCGCGAGACGGCCAAGGTACCCTCTCAGTGCTTTGTACCGATGTCGAAAAAGATTATCCGAGCCTCACACCTGAGTGCCCGCAAGCCCACTGGTTCGAGCGGGAAATTTTTGAACAATGGAACATTATTCCGCAAGGGCATCAGTGGCTAAAACCCATTCGATTTCATGCGCCTTATGCTTCATCGACGAAAACATCACCTCCCATTGGAGAAGCGGATTTCTTCCAACTCTTAGGAAACGAAATACATGAGGTGGCCGTTGGACCCGTCCATGCTGGAGTGATTGAGCCAGGTCATTTTCGTTTCCAGTGCCATGGAGAGGATGTTTACCACCTTGAAATATCACTGGGCTATCAGCATCGAGCTATCGAACACTCTTTGATCGGAGGTCCCAATAAAAGGACCCTGCCGTACATGGAAACGCTTGCCGGAGATACGACGGTTGGACACACGACCGCTTACTGTCAATTGGTGGAATCATTAGCCGGCTGTACGGTCTCTTCCCCATTACTGCGATTAAGAGCGATTGCGCTTGAATGTGAGCGCCTAGCCAACCACATTGGGGATTTAGGAGCGCTCGCTGGGGATGTCGGCTTTTTGCCAACCGCTTCTTTTTGCGGCCGGATCCGAGGCGACTTTCTGAACTTAACTGCAGAACTATGCGGAAGCAGGCTGGGACGAGGATTCATTCGACCAGGCGGAGTCGCCTTCGAATTGGACACCTCAGCCTTCCACGGGATTTGTGAACGGTTAACTTCAGTATCTCACGATGCTCGCTCCGCTATCGATCTATTGTGGAATACGGCATCCGTCGTCGCTCGCTTTGAAAACACCGGAACGTTGTCACAAGCGGCGGCTCGGGATCTGGGACTCGTTGGCTTAGCTGCGCGCGCATCTGGAGTGAAAATAGATGTTCGCAAGGACTTCCCCTGCGGAGCATATGCAGATGAACCTTTTCCAGTACAGTGGGGCGAAAAAGGAGACGTATACTCAAGAGCGTATCTGCGATGGTTGGAAATTCTGCAATCGATTCATTTTATTATTGATAAACAGGAACGTTTTGTGCCAAACGCTGTCCAAACCCAGATCGGTAACCTCCAGCCCAGTAGCCTTGCTGTTTCCTTGGTTGAGGGTTGGCGGGGAGAAATATGTCACGTCGGATTGACCGATGACCAGGGCAAATTTGCGCATTACAAAATCATCGACCCCTCCTTTCATAATTGGTTTGGACTTGCAATGGCTATGCGAAACCAGCTCATATCGGATTTTCCCCTTTGTAACAAGAGTTTCAACTTATCCTATTGCGGGCACGATTTATGATTAAATCACTGTGGACACGATTGAAACAGCACCATCGTACGATTGCGTTTCCAAAGCAGGAGCCAAGGTTGCCTGAGAAGTTCCGGGGACTTCCCTCGATAGTGCAATCCCGTTGCCCGAAACACTGCAGCGAATGTGTCACGAGTTGCCCCACCGACGCCATTACAATGAAGGATAAGCAACCTCATTGGGATTTAGGTCGCTGCCTATTTTGCCCCGAGTGCTCCAGAGCTTGCCCCCACGGTGCCGTTTTATTCACAGACGACTACCGAATGGCAACAAGAACCAGAGACAATCTCGTCATCGGGCCAAAAGAATATGGGCTGGCACAACCGTTAGAGGATCAGAGAAGAAAACTGTTTGGCAAGTCGTTCAAGCTTCGAGTCGTCAGCGCTGGAGGCTGCAATGGATGCGAGGTGGAAACGAACGTTCTTGAAACCATCGTATTTGATATCGGCAGATTCGGCATTGGAGTGGTTGCTTCTCCCCGGCATGCGGATGGCCTGATCATCACAGGACCTGTCACTCACAACATGAAATCGGCATTGGAAAAAACATACCGTGCAGTTCCTGATCCGAAAGTCGTCATTGCAGTTGGCGCTTGCGCCATTTCAGGAGGACCGTATATCGACAGCCCTGTTGCTAATAATGGAGTGGGCAATTTGCTCTCTGTTGACCTCTATATCCCCGGCTGCCCTCCCCATCCGCTAACGATACTCGACGGACTGCTCAGACTGTTGGGCAGGCGATATTCGACAAGTCGCAGGTAGACATGCAGGCCTAGGTGTGCTCAATCGGTATACAGCCGTCGTGTGGCTGTGTGAATGAAAACTAGCTAGGCAAAAACGCCTTACGTTTCACTAGTAAGCACTGGTAACCATAAACGAAAATTCGAAGGGTCATGGAACGTGAGTTGCAGAGAAAAACGGGTATCCCTTTTAAAGAGGAGGCAAATGAGAAAGGGTACCGCTCGATTGCTCATTCTGATGCTGGTTTTAAGCGCCCCAGTTACGCTCGCAAACCATACGTTACTGGACAACCGAACAAATTGTGAGACCTACTTGCAGGATGTTTTGGGCGCGGTCCCCTTATCCGAACTGACAGCGGAGCAACGGAAGTTTCTTGCTTCCCACTTGTTGCCAGTGACTGGGCGCAGGACAGTGGAAGAGGGCACACTCACCATCCCGTGTGGTCCAAATTGCATTGAGCTCAGTGGTTATGGGGTAGACGAACATTCGCCGGCTCCGAAGGTCTTGCGTGTGGAATGGGTGGAAAGCGGTCCTAAAGACCGCGAACCGCATCTGGTGAACGAAGGCAACAAACGTATTTTGAGGATACCTAGAGGCTTTAATTTTTCAGAGCTTCCCCGAAACGGACAAAATTTGATGATGCACTTTCTAATGGGTCATCCTTTGCATCCCTACATAGGCTCCAAACGAGCAGGTGTAGAACGTGAGTTACGCGGGGAAGAGCGGTTCCTTCTCAAAGAAGATCAACGAAAAGCGATAAAGGCCGTGCATGGTATTGCCGAACGCACGGATGCGGCTATGACTCCCGAAGAAAGAAAAATTCTTGTCGTTGCTCCCACCGGCTTTGGCAAGACCGTCATGCTATTAGAGGCGCTCAGCACCCGGCTTGCAGCAGCTAAAAACAATGGCAAAAAACTGCAAGTCATCATGGCCGATTCCAAGGCGCTCGTGAATCAACTGGCTGGCGACATCGAGACACTTCAGCACAAGGGCGAGCCATTTACTTTAATCCAATGGGGAGACGGCTACTCAACAGACATTGCAGCGCTCGCTGGGTTGGTCGAGCAAAGCCCTGTACCCGTAGTCTTGGTGACGACTCGGCAAACGTTGGTCGCAAGGGTTGACGGAGAATCTGCGCACGCCAAGATGCTTCGGCATCTCAAATCCGGCTCGACTGATCGGCTGCCGATTGCTTCCCAGAACGAGGAACTCTTGCGCAAGAATCTTGGAATGCTTGCTTACGATGAAGCTCACCACTCCGGTGCGAATGATGCAAGCCAACTGATTCGGGCGTTGATCGATCATACGGGATCTCGTGCCTTACTTTATGGCACCACCGCTACTCCCATGCACCATTCGGGTGGCCTGATGGATTTGTTCGGTAACCAGTCGTATTGGACCTATCTGGACAGTCCTGAAGTGTTTTTGAGGGAGGGGGGAAGATTCGATCGAGAATTGGATGATATCGTTTCACAGCTCTCCGTAGCCATTAAGCGAGGTGAACTGACTCCTTTCCACCGGACATTTTTCCTCGACAAGAACGAGCTTACCGCGGGCAACGGCCAGCACTTTTTCTATCAACGCAATGGCAATGGTCGGGGCTCCTCTTACGAAATTAACCCTCAGTACTATGATGCTGTTGTTAAAAAGCTACGGCCCCGATTCAGACAGCACAAGAAAGGTTTCCTCACTGTGAACTCCATTGAAGAGGCGGAGGCACTCACAAAAAGGCTGCAGGCCGAAATGCCTGACCGCAAGTTTGCTGTTTTGCACTCCGAGCTCGGTGAAGAAACAGCAGACACTATTGACCGTGCCCGACTGCCTTCGAGCGATCCGAACCGGATTGACTTTCTTGTGACCGTGCGGATGCTCGATGAGGGAATCAATATTCCCGACTTCAGTCTCTATATTGACTTGAATAAGTCCCTGGCTCCTCGCCAGTTTATGCAACGGGTGGGAAGAGTGCTGCGACTTTCAGCCAACAAAGAAGGTGTCGACATCGTTACCCTCATGCCAATGGATGAGGGAAGCCTTCGGGAGAATATCAAGGTACTCGAAGCTATTGCGGATAACCGGTTTAAAGGAGATCACAAGGGCGAGGGCGGGCAGTCAAACGGCTACCATCCGGCCACTGAGACTGGCGATGATGTCGACTACCAGCAATACGTCAATCACATCCATAACATGAGGGATGATCTGAGAGAACAGGAGTTTTGGAAGGAAAATGGACGAGGAGCAAGAGATACTGCCGAAGAGCTGGTGTGGTGGTATGACACTTTTCCGCATGATCACGAGCTACCGAAATTGAAAAGGGGACCTCGCCAAATGACTCTGGAGCTTTATTACGCTCGGAAATATTTAGTGGAAAATGGCGGAGATGTCGCTGACTTCGATTCTTTTACTGCCCCGCTGCGCGAACTGCTTAAATCGTCCGCACGAGCGGGCAACTGGCTTACGAGCGGAGCAGGAATAAGGTTTATCGGTAACATTGAAAGACGATTCACAAAGGCGTGGCAGTATGCCGGCAAGAAGGCAGAGCACGACATGCAAATCGAAGATGTACTTTACAAACGCATGATGAGGTACACGAAATCAACTGCCTCAGAGGCCGATCATGCACTTTTCTTGAAAGCGTTGGAAAATCGCCCAGAGTTACAGAAAATGGTGCGAGATCAAACTCAAGGCCGTGTTGAGCGCACCCAAAGCAGCGCACTTGAAAGAACGGTTGAGCGGTGGAAACAGTTCGTTGGCAGCGGACCGGCCCGCCTGCCCGGCACTGATGAAGACTCGGAGCTAAGAACCATTATTTTAAGGACTTACCGGGGCGATAAGGACGCCATGCTCAAAGAACTTGGAAAGGAGCCAAAGCTTTTGGCCGCCATGCAACAGTATCTGAAAAGCCAGGATGTGGGATCGACAAAATTGGGCTCGGAAGATTTAAGCCGTTGGATTATTGCTCATCCCACTTTAGTAAAGCGAGACTATGTGATACTGGTTCCCTCCAAATTACCGCCCGAGGAAAAGTCAGAAGGAACCAAACTCAGAGATCTTTATGAGCAAAGAAAGTTGGACTATGTATTCTTATCGGAGATTTCACCCGAAGCGCATCAGATTCTCATGACCGAGAAACGATTGCTTGCCGAACCGCTTTCTGCAGCTACAGTCATAGGCTCTTACTTCAGGAAGACCCGGGCCAGAGCTCTTCCTGAAAATTCCCAAAACCCGTTTGATCAGATGCTTGTCCGCGTGGCAAAGCAACTCATGTCCGACCATCGCACCGTTTACCAGTTCGTGCGTGCTTTGGGGCCTGAGAATGCCCGCAGTATAGGGGCTCCGGACATCGAATAGATCCTTATTTTTCACCTACAGGTTCTAGATAACCAGTCGGCCATAACTCTTTTTATTTGTGTCTGGTAGGGAATCCCAAGTAATCGACACTGTTCTTTAAAAACAACAAGAAGGCGTTTGTCTATTTTCATACTAATCAACTTACTTCGAGTCGCTTCCTTTGTAGAGCGATCGGCATGCAACTTTCTGAATCCTTCTAAAAACGTTGCAATTTGCTCTGGCTTCATCTTGCTACAAATCGCCAAGTATTCTGATGTGAACTTCTGAACCGCTTTCATTTCTTAATGGTCTCCAATGCTTTGATATCCTCAAGATCTTGTGGACGGCCACTCGCCTTTTTCATTCGGATAAGATCGATCTTTGATACAACCGGGATGCGTTGCTGTCCTACTTTTACCTTCTTTGTTCTTAGTTTCCTAAGATCCACTACGATGAGTAAGTCCACAATCTCCGTGTGGTCAAGTGGGTTCATAAACCGCCAAGCCAAAAGGCGCTTGTTTCGAATGTACTCTTCCCGAAAATCGATAAGGTCAGACGCGGTAACGGGAAGGCGTGATTGCAACCCAATTGAGTTCAGGGCACGTTCAGCGCGTTCCAAATTCTCTTTGGTCAAAAGCAAAACGATATCAATATCGACCGTACCACGTACTGCGCCGTGAAGTGCAACTGCCCAGCCACCCGCAATAGCGTACTCCACCTGGTAGTTCTTAAAAGACTGCGTCACTCTGTAAAGCAACATAGTATATACTAGTATATACC
>JACQOU010000195.1 GCA_016207775.1 Deltaproteobacteria bacterium | reverse complement strand
GTGGATAATATCAATGCCCACCGCATCGATTAACGTACAGGGACCCATGGGCATTCCAAATTTTTCCATGATTTCATCCATCTCGACCACGCCTACTCCGTCCGTGATCAGATGGTAAGCCTCAATTAAATAGGGACCCAAAATCCGGTTAACCACGAAACCCGGAGAATCCTTAACCACGATAGGCGTTTTGCCGAGTTTCTTACAAAGCTGATAAAGAGCCGCTACTGCTTCATCAGAGGTCTGAGGACCTCGAATAATTTCCACCAATGGCATTTTATCTACCGGGTTAAAAAAGTGCATGCCAACTACCCGACGGGGGTCTTTGCATGCTTGGGCAAGTGTGGCTACCGAAAGGCTCGATGTGTTTGTAGCTAGTATGGTATCAGAAGAGGTTCGAACATCCAGTTCCTGAAATACCTTTTTCTTTATCTCAAGGTCCTCCACCACCGCTTCCACAACCAGATCAAGATGTTTGAAGCCGGAATAGCTCGTCGTGCCTTCGATTAAGCTCATCACGTTGTCGACTTCGTTTTGCTTCATTTTCCGACGATCGAGCTGCTTCTTGAAAATTCGATAGGCGGCCTGATACCCCTTGGTAATCGCATCCCAGTTAATATCCTTCATACGGATACGAACTTTTTTTGCCGCAAAAAGCTGTGCAATACCGCCTCCCATGACCCCAGCGCCTACCACGGCAGCTTTTGTTATCTCGCGCGGCCTCACTTCAATCGCAGCCCCTTTATCCTTCTTAACCTTTTCTGTGAGGTAAAAGATTCGGATCAAGTTCTTGCACTCGGGGGTGCCTACCAGCTCAGTGAAAGCCTGTGCTTCGACTTTCAGCCCTTCGGCTAACGGACCCCCGTAGGTCCTTCGGATGACAGACAACGCTTTTAAGGGTGCAGGGTAATGCCCCTTGGTTTTTTCAAGAACGGTTTTTTTTGCCTGTTCAAAAACCAGAAACTTCGCTCCAGGAACCGTGTCGATTAGTCTTCTTTTCAGATCTTTCTCTTCGTAGCTTCGCTTTGTGCGCGTCTTGGCTAGTTCAGCCGCCCAGGCCAAAGCCTTTTCCTCAAGCAATTCCTGAGGCGTTAGCTTATCTGCGATTCCCATTTTTTTTGCGGCCTTTCCATTGATCTGGCGGCCGGAAAGGATGAGGTCTAGAGATTTTTCAAGACCAATCAGCCTGGGAAGCCGTTGGGTTCCGCCCCAGCCAGGAATAATTCCCAGCTGCACTTCAGGAAGCCCGATTTTTGTCTCTGGACCGTCGGTGACCATTCGATAATCGCAAGAAAGCGCAAGCTCAAACCCTCCACCCAGAGCAGCTCCGTGAATGGCGGCAATGGTTGGAATCGGCAACCCCTCAAGGAAAGTAAAGACCCCTTGAAGCTTTGCTAAGGTCTCTCCCGCCTTTTCCCCCAGCTGATTGAGCGTTTGAATCTCGGCAATATCTGCGCCCGCAATGAAGATCGTCGGTTTACGGCTGATAATGACTGCAGAACCTATTTCCCGACTCGTCTCTATTTCCATCAGCACTTCACAGAGTCGCAGCATGTTGGGAGTGCTGAGTTTGTTGGCTTTCTCCCCCACAGAATCAAAAACAATGAGTGCCACGTTGCCTTTCTTTTCCCAGAAAAGCGATTTTTCAGCCTTAGTCAGCTCCTCCTCTTTAAAGGAAGAACGAACCTGCCCGACCTCTTTTTTCAAATTTTCTCTCGAGAGTTCCATACCAACCTCTAGTTTCTTTCCAATAAGAAGGCAGCTCCCTGTCCGCCACCTATGCATAAGGTTGCCAATCCCCTGTGGAGATTTCTGCGCTTCATTTCCAAAAGAGCTGTCAAGACAATCCGGCCGCCCGTCGCGCCGACAGGATGTCCCAGAGCAATGGCGCCTCCATTAACATTCAATACGTCGTCACTCAACTCACCGATTTCCTTGTCACGGCCGAGTTTTTCCTTGCAATATTTTTTCGAGTTGAATGCCATCTGGTTCGCTATCACCTGGGCGGCAAAGGCTTCATTGAGCTCAACGACTTCAATGCTCGAAAACTCAATTCCAGTAACATCGAGAAGCTGGGCAGTCGAGTAGACGGGTCCCATCCCCATCCTGCGGGGATCACAGCCGCTGATAGCATAGCCAGCAACCGTTCCCAAAACGTCATGACCCTCAGCCTTGGCCTTCGATTCGTTCATCATCACCAAAGCGGCAGCGCCGTCGGTAATCGGACAGGCATTGCCTGGAGTCACTGTACCATTCTCACGATCAAAGAAAGGTTTGAGCTTTGCCAGTTGATCAAGACTTTGATTTTCCCGCGGACCAAAATCTACATCCAAAAATTGCGAATACTTAGGTTCCTGTACAACCGCAAAAATCTCATCCTTGAACTTTCCTTCCCGATTTGCTGCCGCCCACTTTTGGTGGCTTTTCACAGCAAATTCATCTTGTGTCTTTCGGCTAATCATAAAATCACGCGCCAGCACTTCTGCAGTCTGGCCCATATTCAGGCCAGAAATCGGATCAGTCAGCCCTTCCATGATCGCAACAACGGGCTTAAGCCATGTCGGCCTAAAGTGCGTAATTTTCTCGACCTTTTCCAGAGGAGACTTTGCAAATGTCAGCGTCGAAAACAGCTCTTTCATCTCATCGCCGAACAGCAACGGCATGTTGCTCATGCTCTCGGTGCCCCCGACGAGCATCGTCTCGCAAAGCCCTGCCCCGATTTTCAGGCAACCTTGGGCAATCGCTTCCATGGCAGAGGCACAATTACGGTGCACAGTATAGGCGGGAACCGCTTCGGGAATCCCCGAACGCAGGGCAATCACCCTGGAGATATTCGCTGCATCTGCCGGAGTGCCCGCATTGCCAAAAACAACTTCATCCACCAAGCTTGGCAGTAAGTCCATTCTGGCCATCGTTTCGCGCGCCACCGTAACACCCAGATGGACAGCGGAACAATCCTTAAGCTTAGTACCCGCTTTGGCAAAGGGCGTACGCACGCCAGTGACAATGGCAACCCGGTTTTTTTGCTTTGCAGCAACCCAGCAGTTCATCCTATTTTCCTTTCGTTTCGGTATCCATTTTCAACTGCATGCCAGACTTTAGCGATCGCCATCTTGCTAGGAATTCTTCTTTTTGCTTGAGGCTCGCTAAACACTTCTTTTTGGCCTCTTCCGGTGATTTCCGATAAAGTATCGGATCAAAGTGGCATATCGGACAAATCAACTCGCCCTTGGATTTAAGCGTAAAATACACTTCTAGCAACAAAAAATATAAGGTTCCGCATAGAACGCCAAACCATAGAGCAGCCATCAATCCTGCAATTAAATAAGTGGCGATGCCTACCAACACCGACCACAGCAGACTCAAACAAAAAACACGCCCCTTTGAAATTTTGAAATTCGGTTTCTCCCGGCCAGTGGAGCAAACCGGACACAATACTATTTCTTGTTTGTTCATGGTTTACCCAAATCGCTTAAGGTTTTAGAGACTTAAACACCACCATCCATTGTACTGCAATGTGGGTTAGCCTGGATACTGTCAACGAAAAGAGAGATGACACAGTGAGTGCGTTCCATAAAACGCTTGTTCGCCCTTCCATAAAGTTCTGGTTAATGTAATAATCAAGTTAGAGTCCGAACCGAAATTTCCGTCTTAAAAGAAAAAAGAAAGCGCTCAAAGGCAAACATCGCATGTGGCAATGTTACTATTGTCGCTTCCCACTTCCCTTGGATATTCAAAAAAAGAACCGCTTATGCCCTGGCTGCGGCAGCGACATCCATTGTTGCAAAAATTGCAATCATTACAATGAAGATTCCTCGGAAAAATGCCGCGAACCCAATAGCCCTTGGATCCGCGATCGCATTGCCCAGAACGCATGCCCCTTCTTTGAGTTCAGCTGCTCAACGCACACCACCACGGATACATCCTCTACGGAAGCCGAATTGGCTAAACAGGCTTTCAGAGCTTTATTTCGGAATCCTTAACACTGTAAATCGCTATACCGACCGCTCTTCCAAGAACACAAGCCGTTCATTTTCCGGCATGGATACTGGTTTCCAAGTCGATAGATCAAGCAAGTAGTAATCTACCTCGCCCGATGCATGAGTGGTCTTCTTGTCCAGGCTGACGAAGTCAAATTTCACAACTGACTTCGGTCCTTCGATTCTTGCCACCTGTGTGTGGATAAAAAAACTCGAGTAAAAACGAATAGGCCTCGCAAAATGGATCAAGAAACGTGAAAGGATCCAAGTTTGGTTTCTTTTGAAATACGTTTCGATCGGAACTTTGTAATAGCGCTGCATTTGCTCAATTCTTGCTTCTGCTACCAAATCCATATATTGCTTTGAGTTAAGAACCCCCTGGAGATCGAAGTCATTAATTCGTGGCCTCACAAACGTAAATCTCTCATGGCTGGGAAGTACGGCATGGATATCTTGATTCTGATCCATAAAACTTAGGAATCGGTTTTAGCATTCGGGTTTGAGTTAGTCCATTTTCGAGATCCTTGACTTTCTTGAACCTAACAAGTAGGTGTAACCGTTTGACTATTTATTGAGTTACTTAGCTATGACAGAAAAAAAATCTTCCCAAAAAAGCGTGGCATCAAAAAAACCGGTATCGCAAAAATCGAAGAAAAAACCATCCGTTAAAGCAGACAAGACGGCGAGTGCTAGAGCGGAAAGCCCAAAAGATCACAGCCAAAGCGCAACGCACAAGAAAGAGGCTACGCACGTATCCAGACCTGCCCTTGCCTGTCGAACTTTTTTTGCGGCAAGAGGCAATGATCTGCCTAAGTGGAGGGTTCTTGATGCAAAGGATCAACCGCTGGGGCGATTAAGCTCTAGGATTGCTACTCTTTTAATGGGAAAGGACAAACCCCAATACACTCGGTCGACGGATATGGGGGACTATGTCATTGTTATCAATGCGGAGAAAGTCCTATTGACGGGCAGTAAATGGACAGAAAAGGTGTACCAGTACCACACGAATTATCCGGGCGGACTGAAAACAATTGCTGCTCGTGATTTACTCAGGCAACACCCGGAACGGCTTATCGAGCGGGCGGTCCACGGCATGCTTCCGAAAGGACATATGGGGAGACACTGGTTTGGTAAGCTCAAAATTTATGTGGGCAACGAGCATCCTCATACGGCTCAGAACCCCATTAACACACCTGTTTCTTAAGTAAGGAAAACAAAATGGAAACTACGATCCAGGCTACAGGCAGAAGAAAAACAGCGGTTGCAAGAGTGCGTTTAGCCGCAAATGGGGATGGCACCATTACAGTGAACGACAAAGGGTTGGAAGAATATTTTCCTACGGATGCAATGAGAACACGCGTCCTGCGGCCTCTGGTTGCAACGGATAAGCAGAAGATCGTAAGCGTTTTTGCTCGTCTGCATGGGGGCGGCCCTTCTGCCCAGGCGGGCGCACTTTCTCATGGGGTTAGTCGAGCCCTTCTGAAACTCGACGCCGGCATGAGAGGCATTCTAAAAAGAGAGGGATTGCTGACCCGAGATGATCGCATGAAGGAGCGCAAGAAATACGGCCAAAAAGGCGCTCGCAAACGTTTCCAATTCTCGAAACGATAAACCACATTTTTTATTTGCACTTGACACGATTGCTATACTTGCCCCCGTTTGTGCGAGGTGCAAGATGCAAAAGCCAACATCGGGAGTCCTGTACGCCCTATCCGCCTATCTCATGTGGGGTCTTTTCCCTTTATATTGGAAGGCTTTAGCTTCAGTAGAATGCCTTGAAATTTTAGCCCATAGAATTGTGTGGTCGGTGCCGTTTCTATTCAGCGTCGTGCTTGTCAAAGGCCAGGCTACTCATTTGTACACTATCTTCGGGGACCGCAAGTCACTCTTGCTGGTATCAGCCTCAACAGTTTTAATAGGTATTAGCTGGATTACTTACATATGGTCCGTGCTTCACAATCACACTTTGGAGGCCACCCTCGGATACTTTGTCAGTCCCCTTCTATCGGTCGCACTTGGAGTTCTTGTGCTGAAAGAGTCTTTGTCAGGCTTTCAAAAAACAGCGCTTTTTGTTGCAGCAGCATCCGTACTTTACTATGCCTGCTCGCTCGGCCAATTTCCTTGGATCGCAGTTACTCTTGCCACTGCGCTTGCGCTCTATGGTTTTGTAAAAAAGTGCTTAAGCATCGAGGCAGCAGTCAGCTTAACGCTTGAAACATTGGTTCTAAGCGGTCCAGCCGCCGCCTATCTTTTGTCTCTAAACGCTAGCCAAACTTTGGCGTTGCGTTCGGCTCCGCCGTGGATTGCCACCTTGCTGATTGGGTCGGGGCTTGTGACATCGCTGCCGTTGCTTTTTTATGGCAAAGCAGCACAACATTTACCGCTTAGCCACTTTGGCTTTCTACAATACCTTTCACCCTCCATCGCATTTTTAATTTCGGTGTTTGTATTTCGAGAGCCATTTGGAAAGCCACAGCTATTCACGTTTATTGGTGTAAGCGTTGCTGTTGCCCTGACTTTCTTGAAAAGGTTAGCCATGCAGGGGAAGTGCAGGGAAAGCCGGAGCACGAGGCCTTGCTGCGCTGAGTGATCCTTACGCTGAGCTTTTGATTTGACTAGCCGTCAAAAAGGCGTGAGATTGAGTAGTTTTAAGGAGATACGACTGTGGCTGCTTCTTTTTCTTTTGATCCGACCAAGTACTATCGACTTCCCTGGTCGCTGACAGACAACGGTATATCCTGGCTTGAAGTAACCACTCGTTGCAACCTCACTTGTAAGGGCTGTTATCGCGACCAAAGTAAGGAAGGTCACAAGAGCCTTAAAGAAATTGAAGAAGATCTCGCAGTCTTTAAGAAGGAAAGAAAAAGCGATTGCATGAGCATTGCCGGAGGGGACCCCCTGGTGCATCCGAAAATAGTTGAAATCGTTCGAATGATTAAAGAAGGGGGATGGAAACCAATCGTCAATACGAACGGCTTGGCCTTAAGCAAGAACTTGTTGCAAAAATTGAAAGAAGCAGGAGTTTTTGGGTTTACTTTTCATGTCGATACTTCCCAGGTGAGGAAGGATACCAACGCAAAATGTGAAGTCGAACTCAATAACCTGCGTCACAAGTTTGCACAAATGCTTGGGGATGTAGGAGGTATTTCTTGTTCATTTAACCAAACGGTAACGGGTGAAACTCTTGACCAAGTCAGTGAGGTTGTCCGCTGGTCACAACAGTATCCTGATATTGTTCATGCCGTTGTTTTCATTCTTTTCAGAGAGCCTGCGTTGATGGGTAATTATGACTATTATGCCCAGGGCAAAAAAATCAATATGAACTCAACGTACAGCCATACCGAGTTTGCTGGCCGTAGGCTTCTGAAGTCTGCCGATGTGGTAAACAAAATCCGCGAACAAGATCCCGACTTCGAACCCAGTGCCTATCTGGGAGGCACGGTCGATCCTCACAGCGCAAAATGGTTGATTGGTGTTCGGGTGGGCTCGCGCTCAAAGACATACGGTTACATCACACCTCGTTTTATGGAACTTGTGCAGGATGGATACCATGTTATGTACAATCGCTGGCTGAGTTACTCAAGCCCAAGCTTTTTGCGCCTTGGCCGTTCATCAGCGCTTACGTTTGCAACGTTTGATAAAGGCATGCGATCGATTGCTCGCAATTATGTGCGGGATTGCGTGAAAAAACCTTCCACACTTTTGCAGCCCGCTTATTTCCAGACGTTTACCATTATTCAACCAATCGATTTGCTTTCAGATGGACAGGCGAACATGTGTGACGGATGTCCAGACATGACAGTTTATAAAGGCAAGATGTACTGGAGCTGCCGGCTTGAGGAGATTAAAGAGTACGGTTCTTTCGTTTCTTGCGTTCCACGCACCAACCTAAAACATATCGAGCCGAAAGCGACCGTTCGCAAGCAAGAGCAGTTGCCTGCGTCTCCGTAGCGGAGGTGAAAATGAAAGTCTGTGTTACCGGGGCAAATGGGTTTGTCGGGAGTAATCTCTGTCAAGCATTGTTAGGACAAGGCGACGAAGTCTGTGGACTCGTTCGGCGCACGAGTGACCTTCAGTTTATAAAATCTTTGCCGCAAGTAAGAGTGTATTTCGGTGACCTGACTGAAAGAAAGAGCCTTCTTCCGGCCTTCGAAAATTGCAGCGTCGTTTATCATGTCGCCGCACTGACTTCTGACTGGGGACCCTGGGATCAATTTAAGGCGATTAATATCAATGGCGTGCGAAGCGTAATGGAAGCCGCCATTGCCTGCAAGGTTAAGCGGGTGGTGCATATCAGCTCGGTAAGCGTGTACGGTTTCCCCGGCGCTAGCCAAATGGCTGAAAGTGACCGGTGGGTTTCTCGGCCCGACGATCCTTACGTTACCTCCAAGCAGGAAGGGGAAAAAGTTGCGTTAAGCTATTCAGGAGACCAGTTGGAAGTCGTAGTCATACGCCCGGCTGGAATTTATGGTCCTAACGATCGAACGACCACCCTGAAGCTGCTTCCTGAAATCGAAAAAAGGAAATTTCCCTACATCGATGGGGGAAGGTATTTGATGGGACCACTGTACGTCGACAATCTTGTGCAAGCGATTTTGCTGGCCGGCCAAAAACGTGGCGTGGCCGGACAGGCTTACCACATTGCAGACGATGGAAAGACGACTTGGAGGCAGTACGTAGAGGAGTTTTGCAACCATCTTTCTTGCCCCAAGCCACTGCTGTCGGTCCCTTCAAGACTTGCCTGGCCGGTCGCTTGCCTTGTAGAGCGTGTTGCCAAACTGGTGGGCAAAGTGGAAGCTCCCCCCCTCACCAAATACAGAGTGCGTGCAGTGATGAATGATAGTCATTTCAGTATTAAGAAAGCCAAGAAGGAATTAGGTTATCGCCCTGAAGTGACTACGAGGGAAGGCATACGCAGAACGGTCGCCTGGTACCGCGAGTACCAGCAACAAACCCAACAAGAAAAAGGAGGCGTGGCATGAGGACATTTGCAATTACTGGGGTATGCGGATACATCGGTTCTCTGTTAGCAGAAAAACTGGCTGCGCTTCCAGACACCTGTGTTGTTGGGCTTGATGTCAAGCCTTCGTGCAACCTGAAGCAAATCAAATATCGGCAGGTCGACATCCGTGGGAAAAAGCTCTCTACAACATTGAAAAAAGACAAAGTGGATACGCTTGTGCATCTCGCATTTTACACTGCACCCGAAGGAAACGAGGAAGAAGCGCGCTCTATTAATGTGGCAGGCACTGCCAACGTCTTGGCTGCAGCCAGGACAGCTCAAGTAAAACGCTTCGTGCTGGCATCCAGCGCTGCTGCCTATGGAAGCCACAGCAATAATCCCGTTCCTTTTAAGGAAAGCGATCCGCTCAAAGCGAACGATTACTTTTACTATTCAGCTCATAAAGCACGCCAGGAAGAACTTGTGCAACAATTTATCGCGGAAAATCCGGGCATACAGACCGTCATTCTGAGACCGTGTGTCGTGATTGGACCCCATATAAATAACGACACCGGCAAGAGCATGCGTCAAAAGGTTTTGGTTAACATGAAGGTGCCTGTGCCGATCCAATTTATCTATGAAGACGATGTGGCCGAGGCTTTCTTTTTGGCTGCTACTGGAACCCAGACAGGCGTCTATAATGTCGGGACGGATGGCACACTGACGATTACGGAAATCGGACGCATTATGAAAAAAAGAGTTGTGCTGCTACCTTTTAAAGCTCTGTACTGGCTTGCCTCGGTGGGAAAACTTCTGCGAGTCTCCCCCGTCAGTGGAAAGACGGTGGAATTCATAAGTAACCCGATTGTTGTCGATCCGAAAAAATTCAGGCAAACATTCGGTTTCCACCCCCAATATGATACCGCAGGAGCTCTCAAGAAATTTGCTGCCAGCTTGAACTTCTGAAAATCTGCATATTTAGTTGTCTCCAGTAATGAAAAAAATATGTACCTTTTCAGAGGTTATTTCTTTTTGGTGTCAAGGATTGGAATTTTCACCGGAGGGGGTGCGGTGGTGCCTAAGAGGTCAGCTGAAACTTGAATTTTACGAGCAATTTTATTTCTCCAGGCATCCGGCCATGGGACCTGAAAATCAAGAATATCCAACTCAAATGTGGCAGAGAGTTTCAGAAGATTTCCGTTGCCACGCTGTTTAGTGATTTCTGATTCCTTAAAATAGGTTGCTTTCATCCGCAGTGCGAGAGGTTTGCTCTGACCACGCAACTGCAAGTCCCCCTCTGCTCGAAACTGCAAAGGAACGCCGTCAACCAGTTTGGACCCAGTGGGGACAAAGAGGCGCTTAATAGTAAACGCTGAATAGGGGAATTCCGACGAATTTAACATTTTATCGCGCACGAATTCATCAAGCATTTCGCTGCCGGCCTGAAACGCTCTCATATCCGCTTCAATGGCTCCACTGACCCCTGCGGCCAGATTTTCCGGGTCCACTTCCACCCAACCGGTAATCGCATGGTTAGTCCCAACAATCTTTTCCAAACTAGCATCCGAGCTGAACACCAACACGTTTCTTTGAATCGCATCCCTGAAGTCAAAACGGGTAGCGGAAGCAACCGTGCAGCTAATCATTAAGAAGCATCCTATCAGGCGGAACATGTAACGGATTATCTATCGGTTCAGCTATTGATGTAAAGGAACCCCTACTGCCAAGTAATTCGCGATACTCTTACGGATTGGTTATCGAGATTTTCGTAAATATGAGAATCATTTTCAGAGATGGTAAAAACGAGCGGACTTGTATTGAGATAAGCAACCTCGGCGCCAGTTGCTTTGTCGAAAACATAGATGCCCGCTGGTAGCGGATTGGGAATCGAAGGTGTGGGCGAATGCTGGATATAAAGAAATCGACCGGTAGACACAATGCGAACAGCTTGAATGGAGGCAACCTCCAAGGAATCGGAAAAGCGTCCATCATTTCCCATACGCAAAACCCAAAGTTTTGTCTGTAGAGCAACATAAAGCATCCCGTTGGACTCAGCAGCATTTCTAATACAACAGATACTTTTGCCTTCGTAGCTATCCCTGGCCATCAGGCGAAGCTCTGGAAGACGAGAGGTATCGAGATAGTAAATGAAATCGTTTCTGAATCCATAACCCATCCCGCCAGCCATCACAAAGCCACTGTAAACATAAGCATCATCCCGAACAGTTGTTTGACCGGCTGGGTAACGCCGAACCTCTTTAGGATGGTTGATGCTTGTAAGATCGAGAATGCTTAACCCCGCAGTTCCTCCCAGAATGGCGAACTTCCCAGCCAACGTCAGCACTTGAGAAGCATGCCGATCAACAACCCATCCACTCGGAGCAAAATTGTCGAACTCATCCACGGCAGAAAAAATTTGGCTCGGATTTTCCGGGTCGGCCGAGATATCCCAAATAGCATAGAAAAGCGGCTTACCCGTCACATGCAAAAGTCCATCCCTTACAGCCATCTGAAAAATCTGCGTGGCATCGCCCCGGAATTGTACTTCCGCGGCTGGAACAAGGCTTTGCGGCTCCTTAGGCGCAATGGCTGGGCTGGGGATAGGCTGTCGACGATCTGTACAGCGAACCAGGCTCGCAAGAAGGAGTATCGTCAGAAAGTGTGCCTGCAGAATTTCCCAAGGTGCTTTACGCATGTCGTTTTCCCAAATGCTATGCCTGTCACTTCTTGGTTCTGCAAGCTTTGCACCAAGTCGTCCAGCCTTGTGGTCACTGAAAAGATTGGTCTTTTTTGTCTGGTTTTCTTCTTGCCTGTTTAGGTGCATTCCGCCCGTCTACAATCCGCGCCAGCGTGCAATTGTCGGCGGGTGTCCATTTGTTTGACAGATCTACTGCATTAACAAGGCTCATTCTTATTTTTTTCGCACTGGCATGTGATTGCATAGTTATTACAACTTGGGGCGGGGGGAGAACGGCATTCCGGAGGTGGTCCGTGAAACAGGGCCTGCGCTTATTTCTCCGTCCTGGAACTTTTTTTGGTCAATTGCAGTGGTCGCCCCATCATTGGTTCATATTGCTCGCTTTCTTAGTGATCGCTACGGTCGAAACCCATCTCGGAAAATATACGGATGCATATCAGAATTACACGCTCGTCTTACAAACTCGGTTAGGCATTTCTTTTGATACCGCCCTTTGGGTCATCATTTTTACCAAACTTTTTGTGATGCTTGGCGGAACATACCTGATTGCCAATTTTGTTTGGTTTGTTGGAAATCAGATTGGTATGCGAAAAAGCAAGCGGGTACTCTTTCGCAGGCTCGCCATTGTTTTTGCGGTGCTGTTGGCTGGATACACCTCCCAGCAATTGCTCGATTACTCCCCCCACTTCCTGCTGGCAGCAGTGCTTCTGTACTCCTGGGGCTTATTTCTCGGCTACTTCGCAATCCGCGAACAGTTCGAGCTTAATATGGTAGAAACAACCATCGTCGCCTTATTCTCCATTCTTCTGGTAACAAGTGCCTGGCATTATTCACACCATGCCGTTGAAGCGATGGCGCAAGCCGAAGCGTCTGCCATTGCAAGACCACATATTGAGAAAAATATTCATCCTTTTTGATCATTCTAAGGTAGTGCTAGCGGTGCCGCCGAACAAGCCCCGATTTATTTCTTAAGGAAACAGCACTACGGATCACTCACTCAGTAACGCCAGTTTTGTGTGCTTTCGCCATTTTCCAAAGCCACGGTAATGACGGTGAGCCATACCGAAAATATTCTCCCAGGGCGGCTTAACCTGCACTCCCGCTGATTCCAACTGACCGATTATATCCTGTGCATTTGTTTCGAACGCTTTGCCAAAAGCATCAAAGAGGGACTCCATTCCAGCGCCCAGTTTGTGACTGTTTTTCATCGCATCCGATGATGAAGCATCGGCCCTCGCCACGGTGGAAGATGTGCCCGGTGTTTCGGAAGTGGAGGGACCATCCGCATTGACCTGCGACTGTCCGGCCGAGGAAGCACCAGCCACCTGCCCCCCATTACCTTGCGTGGAGCCAGACATCGTAGAGCTGTTCATACCCAATGTTTGATTTCCCATTGGAGCTGCTGGAGAAGAAAAATCCGTCTTGGTTGCCTGATGGATATTGGCATCCGCCTGGGCAAGTACTTCATCGGGAACATCGCCGCCCATTGCGTTTGCTATTGACGAGGCATCGGTTAGTTTTCCTGAAGCTAGGTCACGCGCAAAGCGGTCCGGATTTGCTCCATTTGAACGCAGTAAATCTACAAATTCAGGAGTGAACTGTTTTCGAATGGCATCACTGGTATCGTTCGTATTACCTGTCGATTGGGTGCCCGTCTGTCCGTAATCAGATCGGAGCAGGTTTTCCTGGCCTTTGTTACGAGAGGCATGGTCGCCGGATGCAGCCATCTGGGCAAATTCAAGACCCGCCATCGCCACCTCGGTCCAACCTTCAATCTGCACAGGCAGCAGCGGACTCATCGTCTTGGGCACTCCATCCGCCATGAGCGCTATTCCCGTGCCTAAAGCTGCCCCTTGGCCTGACCGACCGTAATCGTGGCCTTCTTGGGCCTTCTTTTCCCGGCCAGCGGAATGGCTAGTCGAGGAAGCAATCCTTTCGGGTTTCGAATACAAGGGAGCAAACTTCCAAGCGTAGTAAGCAGGATTATCTGCAAAAGCATGTCCCAAGAACAAGCTGCTGATTAACAAGATGTGATTCATGGTTGCCTCCTAGTTGCCGTACGTGCTAGCCGCCTATTTCTCCTCTAATCGTCCCAATGCTCCTGGGCTGAGGAAGCGGCAAATTTCCGCAAATACCTAAAAGCGGAACCGCATTCTTTTTATAATCGACGATACACTTATCTTGAACCCAACGCCCGATTCCCCCTCCACCTAAAAATGCTTTCATCGAGAATGACTTTGCTAAATCTTCAGATGGCATCGTGTTCGCAAAAGCAGCCGGAGGAGGACCGACCGGTTCTTTTTTCGCTAGTGCTTCCGGAGCAAAGGACGAGCCTCCCATATCGTCAAAGGAACCTGAACTCGATCCCTTTGCGTATCCACCATCTTTTACAAATGGAAACCCGGACAGCGCAGTTGTCCCAATAGGTTGAGAGGGTGGATTTTCCAGCGGAGTATCGCCGTTCACAGCAGCCCAGTTAAATTCGCTGCCGCCCGTTTGGGAACCCGCTTGAGGCCCTTTTGCGCCAGTCAGTGGATTGCCTGCAGCAGAACCATTCATTCCTAAATTTCCGAAAGCCTGTGAAGCAGACCAAAACTGATTCGGATTTGCCTCCACCACTGTACTTCCTGAAGGTACAAGCGTATTGGGTGGACTCAGCATCTGCGGTGCCTGCTGAATCGGTTGTTCCGTTGGCGCCTGAGCTTTTAATTCTTCTGCTAATTTCTGGAGCGGATCGTCTTTCTTATCTTTTTTCGTCGATTTTTCGTAATTATCGCCCTTATCTTTGGTAGCTGCAGAAAGAAGATCATCAAAGGATTTCCTTTTCTCTTCACTATCATCCTTTTTCTTATCATTTGCACCGTTAGGGCCAGCCATACGAAATGCGTTGTTATCACGAGGCGGCTGCCTTTCTGGCGACAATTCGCTTAATTTAGGTAGATCCCGACTCTTTAATGCCTTGGGTGGTGAACCGGAGGTGGGCGGCGTACCGGAAGGCGGGCTACCACCTGGAACAGATGGGTTAGACGGTTTGGGCTGCTGTTTATCACGGAGTAACCACCAGGGGAATGGTTCATGTTTGGGCTGAGGATTTGGTGTGGGGGGCGGCTGGCCGGGCTGTGGTCCGGGTGGTTGCCCAGGTTGTTGTCCGGGTTGCTGCCACGGCGGCTGCTGTCCGGGTAATAGTCCAGGTTGCTGTCCAGGCAGTTGTCCCGGCGGTTGTGTCGTTGGCATGGTACCAGGAGGCTGTCCAGGCCTGGAAGGAGCCAGGTCCTCTCCCGTGTTTATTTCCAAATTTCTAGCAATATTTCTGAACTTATCCTCGTCACTCGGTTGCCCAGTCGCAGTGCTATTATGCACTCCAGGGGTGTCACGATTACGGTCATAAAATAAATCCTCGAAAGTAGAAATTTCTTGCGGGCGCTTCGAATGCTCACGCAATTGGCTACCCAATTTATTCTGAATGTCGTCAAGAAAGGTGCGCATTCCAGGCACAGTGAAGGTATTTTTTAAAGCCGTGTACTTCCTATTCAAATCCGCATCGTCCTTTATCTTTTCTAGAAAAAAAGTTCTTAGTTCGGATATAGGGTTTCCCCATGCCTCGCCTGCGTAAAAGTTGACCAGGCACAGTACGCCATAAACCCCTAGCGTACATACCAAGTTGCCAAAAAGTTTCCAATGGTTATGCCCAAGCGTAAGGGGCATGCGCTGTCCTCCTCTTTCCCTATCCAGTGCAAAAGGTAAGCCGTTTGGACTTAGCCTGTTTAGCTAACCGAAACACTCAGAAAAGCCCTCTCGATGATAGACTTAGAGTCAACACAACACAGAATGCGGCATAAGTTCTTTAGTTGCCGCTTGGAGGGAGAACGACTATTTCTTGGGCAATCTGTTGATAAGTTGACGTGTGCCGTTTTGTTGTTCTTTTAAAGAAAGAGGCGCCAAAACAATGTCTGAGAAAGAAAAACATATAAATTTTGGTTTTCAGGACGGGATAGGAGTCGGAATTATTGGGGGTGGACAGTTGGCTTTCATGTTGGCCCAAGCAGCCATTCGGTTAGGCCTGGTACCCCACGTACTGGGAGACAATGCGACGGATTCGGCAGCGCGCGCATGCCCGGAGTTTATGGTCGGGCGTCTGGATGATGAGACGAGCCTGAGATCATTATTAGAGCGCGTAAAAATGATTGTCTTTGAGAACGAGTTTGTAGATACCGGCCTGCTTTCCCGTTTGGCAGCGGAACGTGATATCCCCTGCATTCCAGGTCCAAGCACTTTGAATTTGCTTCGGGATAAAGCCTCCCAAAAACAGTGTCTCAAAACTCTTGGTATTCCGACCGCAAGGTTTGAAATCTATAAAAATGGAATCACGCTGGAGAGCTGGCTATCATCAACGTTTGAGCGCTTCGGCTCCTCTTTCGTCCTTAAGTGGGCGAAAATGGGTTACGATGGCAAAGGCGTACTGATTGTCACGCGCAAAAACCTAAATTCAGCTCTGGATTTTTGCAAGCGAGCCGTCGACCGCAACATTGCTGTTTATGCCGAAGAAAAAATTCCATTCAAAAGAGAGTTAGCATTGGTTTCCTGTCATTCTACCAAAGGAGAATTTAGCACCTACCCCCTGGTGATTTCTGAACAAAAAGAAAATGTCTGCAGTCGGGTGCTGGGACCGGCGTCAGGTCTTGGAGTATCGCCACAGCAACAGTCCAAGGCAGCAGGCTACGCCCTTAAACTGGCGCGCTCAACCGGGTTATTTGGTTGTTTCGCGCTCGAACTCTTTGAGCTGCCGACAGGGGGTATCCTTGTTAACGAAATTGCCCCGCGTGTCCATAACTCGGGACATGTTACCCAAGATGCAAGCAGAACAAGTCAGTTCGAAAATCATTGGCGTGGAGTTCTTGGTTTGCCCCTGGGACCCACCGATTGCGCGCCTGCCTTTGCCATGCTCAATCTACTGGGGCCAGCGGGCTATTTTCAAAGTGCAGTCAACCGTCGGTTGCCTGTCCCCGGGCCCGGGATGCACCTCCATTGGTATGGCAAAACCGACGTGAGGCCGTTAAGAAAACTCGGTCACCTAAATGGTACCGTCGAAAAACGTTCGCAACTGAAAACCCTTTTAAGAAACATGGAAAAATGTAAGAATAAGTGGCTTCATCAATTGGAAAACGTATGAAAGAAAAACCGTTGGTTTCGATAGTGATGGGAAGCGACTCAGATCTGCCAGTCATGCAGGAGGCGGCTCACGCTCTTGAGAAATTCGGCGTTGCTTACGAAATCTCAGTGGTATCTGCGCACCGCACCCCCCACCAGGTAGCCGAGTTTGCTGAATCAGCCCGAAAACGAGGAGTCCGGGTAATTATTGCGGGAGCGGGCGGGGCAGCGCACCTTCCCGGCATGACAGCCTCGTACACGGAACTTCCTGTCATCGGCGTACCCGTACCGATCGGAAGCCTCCAGGGGCAGGATGCTCTTTTGTCGATAGTCCAGATGCCTAAGGGTGTACCGGTCGCAACAGTAGCCATTGGAAACGCCTGGAATGCTGGAATTCTAGCCGTTCAGATCGTTGGAACTGGAACGGACGATGGCGCGCTTCTCGACAAAGTGAGTGGCTAT